>JBDZVW010000114.1:0-8040 GCA_040255885.1 Betaproteobacteria bacterium | reverse complement strand
CAACAACGCGTTTGCAGCCGCGATTTTAGCGGATTTTATTCAAATATTCATTAAGTGCGGCCGGCACCGGCGGGACGGCGCCCGCCGGCGTTCGCGCCACTGCCGCCGGACAGATACTGTGGTGTCCGCCGCCGGCCGCTGTCGGGCTCAGCCTTCCGGTTCGACACGCAGCGGAATATAAATCGAATTGTTCTCGCGCCGCACCAGCAGCGCCACGACCTTGCCCTTTTCGAGCTTGCCCATCTCGCGATGGAATTCGTCGGCGGAGCGCACGTCGTGATTGTTGATCGCGAGAATCACGTCGCCGCGGCGAATGCCGGCACGGGCGGCCGCGCCATGCGCGCCGGTGACGTAGACACCCCCCTTTGACACGTCGAGATTCTTGCGCTGCTCGGCCGTCAGATCGCTCACCGTGATGCCGCTGCTGCTCGGCTTTGCACGCGGCCTGGCACGCTCGGGGCCGCCGTTTGCGGCCAGCGCCTCGTCCGACATTTCGCCGACCGTCACCGCGACGTCGCGTGCGGCGCGATCGCGCCAGAGCTGCATCTTCACCCGGGTGCCGGGCTTGATCGCGCTCACCATGCGCGGCAGGTCTTCGACCGACTCGACCGGCTTGCCGTCGAACTTCAGGATCACGTCACCGGACTGCACGCCGGCCTTGTGAGCCGGGCCGTCGGGATCGACGCGGTTGACCAGCGCGCCTTGCGCCTTCGGCAGCCCGAACGACTCAGCGAGATCCTTGGTCACCGGCTGGATCACCACGCCGATGCGGCCGCGCGTCACCTTGCCGTGCGCGCGCAACTGCTGTGCAACGCCGTTCGCGACGTCGATCGGAATCGCGAACGACAGCCCCATGAAGCCGCCGGTGCGGCTGTAGATCTGCGAATTGATGCCGATCACCTCACCATCCATGTCGAACAGCGGCCCGCCGGAATTTCCGGGGTTGACCGCCACGTCGGTCTGAATGAACGGCACCAGGTTCTCCTCGGGCAACGAGCGGCCCTTGGCGCTGACGATGCCGGCTGTCACGCTGTTTTCGAACCCGAACGGCGCGCCGATCGCGACCACCCATTCACCCACCTTGAGCTTGGCGGGGTCACCGAATTTCACCACCGGCAGATTCTTTGCCTCGATCTTGATCAGCGCTACGTCGGTACGGCGGTCGCTGCCGATGATCTTGGCCTTGAATTCGCGCTTGTCGGTGAGCCGGACGAGGATTTCGTCGGCCGACGCCACGACGTGCGCATTGGTCATGATGTAGCCGTCAGGGCTGATGATGAAGCCGGAGCCGAGCGAATGGGACTCGAACTGCTTCGGCATATTGGGCATGAAATGGCGGAAGAACTCGTTGAACGGGTCGTCCGGCTCGCCCTGTTCCGGTCCCTGCTCGGCAGGCGGTGTGCCGAGCGGATTCTTGACCGTCTGGGTGGTGCTGATGTTGACCACCGCCGGACCTTCCTGCTCGACGATTTTGGTGAAATCCGGCAATTGCGCCAGCGCGCCGAACGGCGCCAGCAGCACGATCGCCAGCAGCAGATTCTTTAACATGACATCCCCTTTGATTCCCGAAACGCGGCAATAAAGGTCTATTGTCCCTTAAATGCAAGGGAATTGGCGATCTGCATGATGGTGGCGGCAGGCACTTCACCCATCACCGTGACCAGATGGTTCGCAACGGGACGGGTGACGATGTTGACCGCGCCCTGGCGCGACTGCCCGGTGCGCGGCGCATCCGCCGGCAGCGGCTCGATGAAGACCGATACCGCCGCCAGGCCGTCCGAGAACACGATATGCGTGACCGGCTGCGGCTGCCCGGCGATCATGCGCTGCACTTCGGTCAGCCGGGCAAAGCCTGCCGGGCGGTCTTCGACCTGCCATACACCGTCGCCTTTCACCGCGTGCTCGCTGAGCACGGACCGCTCGATCTTCCAGTCTCCGCTCACGGCAGCGTATTTCGATTCCAGCATGTCGCGCGTGATGCCGCCGATCTTGATCGTGCTGAATGCAAACAGCTCGATCAGCTTGCCGTTCTCATCGTACATGCGTGCCACCAGCGGCAGTCCGGATGAGGTTTCAACGCAGAATTCGTGGCCGTAGCGCAGCTTGTCCTTCGGCGTCAATCGGATCGCCTGGCAGTGATGGCCGGCAACCCGGCGCACGGCACCGGTATGCAGATCGTAATTGCGGGTGATGCCGTCCACCTGCGCCGGCAGCAGCGTCGGAAAGCGGCGCCGCTGACCCTTGTCGATCAGGACGGTTTTGCTGCGCGGCAGGTAGCACGTCACATTGTCGTTGTCGCGCACGATTTCGCGCGGCGGTCCGTCCAGCGTTTCCAGCTTTTCATAGTCGCCGCTGGCGTCGGTGAAATGGACGATGCGCGATGTCTCCATTGTGGAGCCGTGTTGATAAATGAAGGTGCCGGCATAATCGAGCGTGTGCGCGGCATCGGCCATCTTGCGCAGCCACGTCAGCGCGTCGGTGGATGCCGGTTGTGCCGCCTGCGCGACGCCCGACGCGGCAATGGCCAGCGCGACGATCAGCCCGGCGAACTGCAGACGACGCGCGGTCACTGGCCGATTTCATCCTGGTTGACGGACACGGTGCGAATATAGGGCGCGAGTCCCTGCAACGCGCTGCTGGGCGAGAATTCCTGGTGCGCGATCAGGTACTCGCTGATGCGGCCGGTCGCCGGCACTGTCATGGCCACCTGCCCGGCGGTTCCGACGGGGCTGCCGCTGAACGAGAATGCGAACCACGCGATCGCCGCCACCGCGCACAGCGACGCCGCAGCGGACAAGCCGTAGACCGCGGCGCGCGGCAGCCACAGCGCACGCGGCATCGTCACCGTCGCTTCCTCGGTGAGCCGTGCCCGCAGCCGTGCCGCGAAATCCACCGACAGCAGCTGCCGGTCGCCGCGCAGCACGTCGCCGATCAGATGAAAGGTTTCCCATGTGGCGCACAACTCTTCGTGATCATTCAGGCGCCGGATCTCGAGCCGCGCATCCTGCGCGTCGAGTTCGCTGTCCATCAGTGCCGAAAGCTTGTCCACTGCTACCACCTCCTCCTGTCCGTGCGCGTGCCGAGCTGCGGCCTCAACTGCTCCGCAATCGCTTCACGCGCCCTGAAAATCCTCGACCTGACCGTTCCGATCGGGCAATTCATGATCTGTGCAATTTCCTCGTAACTGAGCCCTTCGATCTCGCGCAGGGTAATCGCCGCACGTAACTCTTCAGGCAACGCTTCCAGCGTCTGGTTCACCGTTTCGGCGATCTGGCGGCTGATCAGTTCGTGCTCCGGCGTGTCGAGATCGCGCAACTGGTCGCCATCCTCGAATGTCTCCGCATCCTCGGCGTTGATTTCGGACGTGGTGGGCGCCCGCCGCCCGAGCGCGACGAGATAATTCTTCGCGGTATTGATGCCGATGCGGTAGAGCCAGGTGTAGAAGGCACTGTCGCCACGGAACGTGGGCAGCGCACGATAGGCCTTGATGAATGCTTCCTGAGTCACATCCTCGATTTCCGTCGAATCCCGGATAAATCGCGATAATAATCGGGCGAGTTTTCGCTGATACTTGGTGACCAGCAGTTCAAATGCGCGCTTGTCTCCGTGCTGGGCTTTTTCCACCAGCTGCTGATCGACCTCCCGCTCACCCATCAAACCCGGTCCCTGAACATTGAAGCACTTGCCGCGGTATGCCGCCCGCAAAGGGGCTAAGTATACCGTTCCCCAAAGCTTTTCAGGAAACGGGGTAACGCTCGTTGAGACAATGACAACCTGAACCGGTCATTAGTTCATTTTCCCTTGATTTCCGCCAGCTTGGCGGGCGCTGCAATTCCGGCCGCACGTCACTTTAAGGTATCATGCCGCGTATTTCCGGGGGGATAATGGAATACCGGTTCGACGTGGCAATCATCGGCAGCGGACTCGCCGGCCTGACGCTCGCGCTGCATCTGGCGGATACGCGCAAAATCGGACTGATCACCAAGAAAAAACTGCTGGACGGCGCCAGCGACTGGGCCCAGGGTGGAATCGCCGCGGTTTTGTCGGCCAGCGACACGGTAACTTCACATGTTCGCGATACGCTGATCGCCGGCGCCGGCCTGTGCGACGAAGCAGTCACGCGCTACGTGGTCGAGCATGGGCAGGAATGCGTGCGCTGGCTCATCGGACAGGGTGTGCCGTTCACACGGGACCAGCGCAGTGACACCGGCTATCACCTGACGACCGAAGGCGGACACAGCCATCGCCGGGTGATTCATGCCGCCGACGCGACCGGACATGCGGTGCAGACCACGCTCGAAGGCATGGTGCGCGCGCATCCCAACATCACGCTGCTGGAAAACCATATCGCAATCGATCTGATCACCGGCGCCAAGCTCGGCCTTTCGGACAATGCATGCTACGGCTGCTACGTGCTCGACACTGCCGCCGGGCGCGTCGCGACGATCGCCGCGCAACACACGGTGCTGGCGGCCGGCGGCGCCGGCAAGGTCTATCTTTACACGACCAATCCCGATACTTCGACCGGCGACGGCATCGCGATGGGCTGGCGCGCCGGCTGCCGTGTCGCCAACATGGAATTCATCCAGTTTCACCCGACTTCGCTCTACCACGCTCACGCCAAATCGTTTCTCATCTCGGAAGCGGTGCGCGGCGAAGGTGGCATCCTGCGTCTGCCGGACGGCACGCGCTTCATGCCGAATCATGATCCGCGCGCCGAGCTGGCGCCGCGCGACGTGGTGGCGCGCGCGATCGATTTCGAGATGAAGCGCCTGGGGCTGGACTGTGTCTATCTCGACATCACCGCCAAACCGGCCGAATTCATCAAGGAACATTTCCCGAACATTTACATCCACTGCATGGAAGTAGGGCTCGACATCACGCGTTCGCCGATTCCGGTAGTGCCGGCCGCGCATTACACCTGCGGCGGCATCATGACCGACGCCTGCGCGCGCACCGACGTTCCGAACCTTTACGCAGTGGGCGAGACCGCGTGCACCGGGCTGCATGGTGCGAACCGGCTTGCCAGCAATTCGCTGCTCGAATGCATGGTGTTCGGCCGCGCGGCAGCGGAGGATATCCTGGCGCAACCGCAGCATGCGATGCCGAAACTCCCGGCGTGGGACGAAAGCCGCGTCACCGATGCCGACGAAGAAATCGTGATCTCGCACAACTGGGACGAACTGCGGCGCTTCATGTGGGACTACGTCGGCATCGTGCGCACCAACAAGCGCCTGGAGCGCGCACAGCATCGCATCCGGCTGCTGATGCAGGAAATCGACGAATACTACGCAAATTTCCGTGTCACCAATGATTTGCTGGAGCTGCGCAACCTGGTGACCACGGCAGACCTCATCGTGCGCAGCGCACTCGCGCGCCACGAGAGCCGCGGCCTGCATTACTCGCGTGACTATCCGGAAACGCTGCCGGAGGCGCGCAATACGGTTTTGGTCCGGTGAAAAAGGGCGATAACCGCAGAGGCGCAGAGAGCAGGGATAACGCAGAAAAAGGCGATAACCGCAAAGGCGCGCAGGCGCAAAGAAAAGCCGCAAAGAACTTCTGATCGTGTTTTTCTTTGCGTCCCTTTGCGTCTTTGTGCCTTTGCGGTAAAGATTTTTTTAGTTCTTCCTGCCGCTGCGATTAGGCTTTCTCGCCCGCCGCATCGGCCCGTAACCCCTCCGAAATCAGCCACCGGTCCAGCAATCCGAACACACCCTGCACCGCCAGCGCCATCACCGCAGCCGGAATCGCTCCCGCGAGCAGCATCCTGTCGTCGTTGACCGCGAGCCCCGCGGCGATGCGCTCGCCGTAACCGCCGGCGCCGATGAACGCGGCGATGGTCGCGGTGCCGACATTGATCACCGCGGATGTCTTGATGCCGGCCAGAATCGAACGCGCGGCCAGCGGCAGTTCGATCAGCCGCAGCCGGGCCGCCGCCGGCAGCCCGAGCGCGCGCGCCGATTCCTGAAGCGACGGAGCGATGTCGGCAAGTCCCGTACAGGTGTTGCGCACAATCGGCAGCAGCGCGTAGAGAAACAGCGCGATCACCGCCGGCACCGTACCGATGCGATGCGTGACCGGGATCAGGAACGCCAACAGCGCCAATGCCGGAATGGTCTGCAACATGCCGGCGAACGGCAGCACCCAGCGCCCGGCCGGCGGGCTTTTCGCGGCCCACACGCCGAGCGGCATGCCGACCGCAATGCTCAACGCCAGCGACACGAACACCAGCATCAGGTGCTGCAACGTCAATTGCCAGAAATTGCCGCCGAACAGCAGCGTGATGAACGGCGTCGGCCGTGGCGCCGAAGCCGTCGCATGATGGTCGTGGGCCTGCACGAATGAGGCCGCAATTTTTTCGAATGACAGGCCATGCAGCTCCGCGGCGGCATTCATCGCGATCATCTGCCGCGCATCGATACTGCCGGCGAGCTTCTGCAGCGCGGCCCAGGTCTTCGGAAAGCGCCGCGGCACGTCCAGGCGATAGAGAAGCACCGCGTCGTACGACGGGAAAAAGTGCTTGTCATCAACGAGCACGCGCAGATGATATTTTTCGATTTGCGGATCCGTCGAGTAACTGTCGATCACATCGACGTCACCGGCCGCCACCGCGGCGTAAGCCAGGCCGTGGTCGAGCCCCGCCGGCGTGAATGGCAGGTGATACGCGGCTTTCAGCGCCGGCCAGCCGTCACGGCGGTTCATGAATTCCTGCGACAGTCCGAACTTCAGCCCGGGATGCGCGATGAGGTCCGAAATCGACCGGATGCCGAGCGCGGCCGCCTTTTTGCCGGACATCGCGAGCGCGTAATTGTCGCTGAAGCCAAACGGAACCGCGACACCCAATCCCAGCGGCGCCAGCGCCTGGTTGAGACTGCTGACGGTGGGCCGTGCCTTTCCTTTCAGCAGCTCCAGCGCGATGGTGCCGGTGTATTCCGGATACAGATCGATCGAGCCGTTGCGGAGCGCGGCAAAAACGATGCCGGTATTGCCAAGTCCCGGCTTGTACACCACCTTTGCCTCGCCGGCGTCACGCGCGATCTGCGCGATGATTGCACCCAGCACGTACGATTCAGTAAAGCGCTTGGAACCGATCGTCAGCGTGTCCTGTGCAAAACACAGCACGGGCAGCGCGGCCATCAGAATCGCAAGCGCGCGGATCAACGCGCCGTCTCCTGCAGCAGGCCGCGCTGGGCGCGGACGAATTCCGTTACGTACGGGTCAACCGGGCGTTCCAGAAAATCGGCAACGCTGCCCTGCTGCACCACTTTTCCGCCGCGCAACAACACCAGGGAATCGCTGAAATAGGCGGCCTCCCCGACATCGTGCGTAACCAGCACGACAGTCTTGCCAAGCGTTGCAAAGATCGTTTTCAGTTCCTGCTGCAGCCCGAATCGCGTGACCGGATCCAGCGCACCGAGCGGCTCGTCGAGCAGCAGCACGTCAGGATCCAGCATCAGCGCACGCATCAGCCCTACGCGCTGACGCTGACCACCGGAGAGCTGCCGCGGATAATGGCGCAACGTTTCCGGCGACAGATGAACCAGTTCCGCCAGCGTCGCGACTCTGCTGCTGATCCATTCCCGATCACGGCGCAGATGACGTGCAAGCAACGTGACATTCGCCTCCGCAGTCAGGTGCGGAAACAGTCCACCATCCTGAATCACGTAGCCGACGCGGTGGCGTATCTCATCACGATTGGAACGGTCGAGCGCCACGCCGTCGAACAACGCCGCACCGGTATCGGGAACGATCAATCCCAGCAGCAAGCGCAACAGCGTCGATTTGCCGCTGCCGCTTTCCCCGATCAGCGCCGTGGTTTGCCGCGCCGGGAAATGCAATGTGAGCGGCGCCAGTGCGACATGATTGCCGTAGGTTTTGGAAACATTTTCGAGGGCGATCATCGGGATAAGGCGCGGCGATGCAATGTATCGCGCGATTATCCGGTTTGGAAGTGCGGGGCTGCAACTCTGGCAATGATTGCCGAAAGCTTTTTCGGATTTTCGCCTCGTCGGACTGTACACGGATCAGAAACTTGCCGGC
>JBDZVW010000468.1:0-2170 GCA_040255885.1 Betaproteobacteria bacterium | reverse complement strand
GCGGGCCGGACGTTTTCTGGCGCGAGACGTCGGCGCGCGTTTCGAGCTGAGCCGGCGCTTCAAATCCGGCATCGAGATCGGCGGTTGGTACACCATGACCGATGGCAAGGACATTACGACGCCGGGCAGCCCGAGCAAGCCCTATCAGGACAAAGGCGTGTTTATCCGCATCCCGTTGCGCACGATGCTGACCTACGATACGCAGGCTGTTGCCGACCTGTCGATTTCGCCATGGACGCGCGACGTCGGACAGATGGTCAAGTCACCTGACGATTTGTATGAAAGACTGGAAAAACCGTTGATCCACGATTTTCAGCAACGCGACCGGTTGCGCGGATTTGGCGATGTGAACGATTGAGGGAGGGCGTGTGTTTCGTTTTTTGTGCCTTTCCTACGCGCGAAGCGGGGAGAGTGGCTAACATTTTTTCTCTCTTCGTCGAATGGGGAAGAGAAGGAGTGAAGCGGAAGCGGTGTCGATTTTTTCGGCACCGCCCACCGCCCCCGCCCGCCTTCGCGGGCTCCCGCCTCGATAAGGCGGGGAGAATTCGTGGGCTGTCCGGTGGCTGTCTTTTCTCTCCTCCTCGAACGAGGAGGAGAAGGAGCGAAGCGGGAGAGGTGGTGGGCCGCCGGTGGGAAACGGGAAGGGCTTTACTAATGCGAAATGCATTATTGAAATGATGAGGACAACCGATCAATCTGCGCGGTACGTGCGCTTGGCGCATGTCGCGGCGCATGTCGTGGTGCTGATCTGCCTGACCCTGCCATTCAGCCGCGCGGCATACGCGGCTGCTGACTGCCGAGTGCTCGATCCTGAACTGGTCGGCACCTATGCAGGTTTCTGCAAGCACGGACTGGCGGACGGTGAAGGTTATGCGAAGGGTGCTGCCGCCGAGTACCGAGGCGAATTCCACGCCGGCATGAAGCAGGGCTCCGGGTGGAAACACTGGTTCAAGACTGGAGACACCTATACCGGCGAATTCCTGCGTGGCAGAAAGGAAGGTCATGGCGTGTACGTGTGGGGACCGCGTTCGCCGTACGCCGGCGAAAAGTACGACGGTGAGTATCACGATGACATGCGCAATGGCTACGGCGTTTACGAGTGGCCGAACGGCGACCGTTATGCCGGGGCGTGGAAGGATGACAAGATGACCGGCCCGCCGACTCCGATGCAAATCAATCGCGGGCGCTATTGGCGCGCGCTGGCGCAGGCGGTCAGGGAAAAAGGTGTGACGGTATGCTGGAACAGGAACGGCACACCGCAGCCCGACATGGCGAAAGGCGTGGTCGAGAGCGTTTCTGGCAATTCGCTTACGGTGCGGTTGACCGGAAATCCGAAATTGCCTGGCCTGCGTTCCGCCGGCGGGAAAACCGCAACGAGCGATTATCGCAACTGGTATCCGTGTTATTGAAAGCGAACGCCGAACGTTTCCATGTAAAATTATATTCGTCGCGGCAACGCTTGATGCTGCGAGTCTGGATTCGGTAGTTGGCGGGAGCGATATCAATGACGAAAGGAACCAGAATATGAAAACAGGACGCTTGTCCCTTGTGTTGTTTGCAGCATTGCTGGCGGGTTGTGCGCAGAATGGTGAATACAATCGTACGGCAATCGGCGCCGGCGCCGGTGCCGCTGGCGGCGCGGTGCTGGGCCATGTGATCGGCGGCAATGATCGCGGTACCATCATCGGCGCGGTGGTCGGGGGGGTCGCCGGCGGATTGATCGGGCGCCAGATGCAGCAGCAGAAGCAGCAGCTCGAGCAGGCGACGCAGGGAACCGGCATCCAGGTGACGCAGCAGCCTGACCAGAGCGTCAAGCTCAACATCCCCGGCTCGATTTCGTTCGATACCAACAGTTCGGCGATCAAGCCGGCGTTCCGTCCGACGCTGGATCGCGTCGCGACGGTGCTCAACAAGAATCCGTCCACTCATATACGTATCATCGGCTACACCGATAATACCGGCGCGGCCGCGTACAACCAGCAGTTGTCACAGGCGCGCGCGGACAGCACGCGCAACTATCTCGCGTCGCGCGGCGTTGCGGCGAATCGTATATCGACCGAAGGGCATGGCGAATCCGAGCCGGTTGCAAGCAACGCCACCGCGGACGGCCGCGCACAGAACCGGCGCGTGGAAATCATCGTGGTGCCGCCGGCGCAGGGTTGATCGTTCA
>JBDZVW010000113.1:0-8096 GCA_040255885.1 Betaproteobacteria bacterium | reverse complement strand
GAGCCGCATGAAGCGTTCGTCGATCATTTCGTGCGGCTGTTTCCGCGGTTTCATGACGGCGCGGTGCTCGATGTCGGCTGCGGACCGGCCGACGTGACGATGCGCTTCGCGCGCCGCTTTCCGGCGGTTCGCATGACTGGCGTGGACGGCGCCGAAGCCATGCTGGCGCCGGGACGACAGGCGCTTGCCAGGGCCGGGCTGGCGCAACGGGTGACGCTCATTCGCTGCCATCTCCCCGATCCGTCGCTGGCGCGACAACGGTATGATGCGATCATCTGCAACAGTCTGCTGCATCATCTGGCCAACCCTGACGTACTATGGCAGACGATCGGACAGGCGGCGGCGCCGGACGCACCGGTGCTGGTGATGGACCTGATGCGTCCGGATTCGCGTGAGCAGGCGGATGCGCTGACACGGCAGTATGCGGCCGATGACCCGCCAATACTGCAGCGTGATTTTCATAATTCGCTGTGTGCCGCTTACACGCCTGACGAAGTGCGGACACAGTTGCGCGTGGCGGGACTGGTAGAGTTCGAGGTCGCCGCGGTGAGTGACCGGCACTGGCTGGCGTGGGGCACGGTGCGGGATTGAAGATCGTGGATCGAGGATTGAGGTGAAACCGGAATTGAGCACGGGGAAAAAGTTTACCAATCCGTCGGACGAGGAACGCTGCCGGCTGCTGAGGCAAGTGAAGAGCGTCGCGGTGATCGGACTGTCGCCCGATTCTTCGCGTGACAGCCACTGGATTGCAAAGGGACTGAAAAAGGAAGGCTATCACGTGATCCCGGTGAACCCGGAAGCGGATGAAGTGCTCGGCGAAAAGGCTTATCCGAGACTCGCCGACGTGCCGGAGCAAATCGATCTGGTGGACGTATTCCGGCGCGCGCAATACATTGACGGGATTGTCGACGACTGTCTGGCCCTCGGTCTGAAAGCAATCTGGATTCAGTCCGGCATTGTCAATGAACGGGCGGCACAGCGGGCGCTGGCAGGCGGCATGACCGTGGTAATGGACCGCTGTATCTACCGCGATCTCACGAGAATATGCCAGCAATGCGTTTGAAATTCACCAAAATGCATGGTAACGGCAACGATTTCGTCGTGTTCGACACGACGCGCTCGTTACCGGACCTGGATTCGGCGCAGGTGCGTCATATCGCCGATCGCCATTTCGGCATCGGCTGCGACCAGGTGCTGCTGGTCGAACTGCCACGCAGTACGGATACCGACTTTCATTACCGCATCTTCAACGCCGACGGCGGCGAGGTCGAGCAATGCGGCAATGGTGCACGCTGCTTCGCGCGCTTTGTCCGCGACAAGGGGTTGACTCGCAAGTCAGAAATCCGGGTGGGTACCGCATCGGGCGTGATCGTGCCGCGCATCGAGGCCGACGGGCGTGTTACCGTGGACATGGGGATGCCGCGCTTTGCGCCGGCCGATATCCCGTTCGATGTTCCTCAGCGAGCGCTTACTTACATGCTGGAAGTCGGCGAAAAAACAATTGAAATCAGTGCGCTCTCGATGGGCAACCCCCACGCCGTGCAAGTCGTTTCCGACGTTGACCTGGCGCCGGTCGCCACCCAGGGGCCACTGATGGAATGCCACCCGCGCTTTCCACAGCACGTGAATGCAGGCTATATGCAGATCGTCGATCGCAAGCGCATCCGGCTGCGGGTCTACGAGCGTGGCGCGGGTGAGACACTCGCCTGCGGCACCGGCGCCTGCGCTGCGGTGGTCGCCGGCATCAGCCGCGGCCTGCTCGATACGCCGGCGATCGTCGAAACGCGTGGTGGCGAACTGACCGTTGCGTGGACGGGCGAAGGCACGCCGGTGATGATGACCGGATCGGCGGAAACGGTATTCGAGGGTGAGATTGATCTATAAGGACGATAACGCATGACTCCAGAAGAAATCGCGGCATACCTGCAGCGGCATCCGGAATTTTTCGAGGACTACGCCGACATGGTGGCGTCGCTCTACATCCCGCATCCGCATGGCGGGCGTGCGATCTCGATCAACGAGCGCCAGATCCTGACGCTGCGCGAAAAAGGCAAACTGCTCGAATCCAAGCTGCATGACCTGATCCGTTACGGCGAGGAGAACGATGCGATCGGCGAAAAACTGCATCGGCTGGCGCTGGCGCTGATTGCTGCGCACGATACCGCGGAAACGATGCAGGCGCTTTATTTCAATCTGCGCGAGGATTTCGCGGTTCCGCACGTCGCGCTGCGCCTGTGGCGCAACGGCGCGGCCACCGACGGCGCCGAATGCCAGCCGGTAAGCGAGGAGATGCGCGAGTTTGCGGTCGAGCTGGCGCATCCCCAGTGCGGTGGCGAAGGGCGGCCGGACGTGACGGAATGGTTCAACGTGCCGGAAGCGACGCTGAAATCGTTCGCCTACATACCGCTGCGCGACACCGATACTTTCGGATTGCTGGTGCTGGCGAGCGAAGATCCGCAGCGCTTCTATCCGGAGATGGGAACCCTCTATCTGAAGCGGCTGGGCGATCTCGCCGCAGGCGCGCTCGCGCATCAGGTCGATGGCGCGTGATTGACGGCCGGCAGCCGATGCCGAAGACCGCGCCACCACGTCACTCACAAACGCCTGCGCGCAAATCATCGGCGGCGGATCGTCGTGGCGCGGGGTTCACCGCCCATCTCGCAAGCGAGCGGCGCCTGTCCGCGCATACCACCGCAGGTTACGTGCGTGACGTCGAAATCCTGTTCGAACTGGCAGGCGACACACCGCTCGACAAGCTTGCAATCCACGACCTGCGGCACTTCGTCACACTGTTGCATGGCCGTGGCCTGAGCGGCCGTACGCTGGCGCGCATGCTATCGTCGTGGCGCGGATTCTTCGACTACCTCGTACGCGACCACGGTCTCACGCACAATCCGTGCGCCGGGTTGCGCGCGCCGAAGTCACCGAAACGCCTGCCGCATGCGCTGTCGCCCGACGTCGCGACGCGGCTGATGGAAATCGCCGGCGACGATGCGCTCGTGTTGCGCGACAAGGCGATCTGCGAGCTGTTTTATTCGTCGGGGCTGCGGCTTTCCGAACTGACCGGTCTCGACATCGATGCGGTCAACTTCGAGGACGGCACGGTGCGTGTCACCGGCAAGGGCTCGCGCACGCGCGTCGTTCCGGTCGGACGGCCTGCGCTCGCCGCGCTCGAATGCTGGCTGCAGGCGCGCGCCCAACTGCCCGGCAGCGACGGCAGCGCGCTGTTCGTCGGCCACCGCGGCACGCGATTGACGCCGCGCGCGGTGCAGTACCGGCTCAAGCAATGGGCGCTGAAGCTGGGCCTTCCGGACAATGTTCATCCGCACTTACTGCGCCATTCATTCGCGTCGCACGTGCTGCAGTCAAGCGGCGACCTGCGCGCAGTGCAGGAGATGCTGGGCCACGCCAGCATCTCGACGACGCAGATTTACACGCATCTCGATTTCCAGTACTTGGCGAAAATCTATGATCAGGCTCATCCGCGGGCGAAACGGCGCGGGAAATGAGATGCATGGTCAGGTTACACTTCAATGCTGCCTGCGAAAGACCGGCGGGAAGAAGAATCGTGAAAAGCCAAATACAACTCCGGCAAAGCCGCTATTGACTGCACAATCGATCTCCCCTCCTGTCCTTAAGGAGGGGAAGGAGCGAAGCGGGAGGGGTGGTCGTTTTTTGCGGCACCGCCCACCACCCCGTCCGCTTCGCGTGCGACCGCGGAGGGCTGAGCAGGTGCCCGCGAAGCGGGTGCGACCCTAGAGCAGGATGCGGGCGCCTCAGACGCGGTCTTTGCATCCACTGCGCTGGCCGATCTCCTACGGGCCCCTCGGCCGACGCTCCGAGGCGCCACCCCTCCTCATTCGAGGAGGGGAATAGACTCGTGTGCGCCTGGCACGCTACTAAAGCTAAACGATACCATCGCTCCTGAGCCGCGCAATCCGCTCGTCGGCAAGCCCCAACAGACCGCGCAGCACATCGTCGGTATGCTGGCCCAGCAGCGGTGGCGGCACTTCGTATGTGACCGGGGTTTCCGAAAAGCGCATTGGACTGGCGGCCAGCGACACATGGCCGACCAGCGGATGCGCGATGTCGACTTTCGCGCCGCGCGCGACCGCCTGCGGTTCGGCAAACGCCTGCTCGATCGTATTGATCGGCCCGTTCGGCACACCCGCCGTGTCCAGCGCCATCACCCATTCGCGCGTGGTGCGCGTCGCGAAAATTTCGGCGAGCAGCGGCACCAGCTGCGCACGGTTCGCCACCCGTTTGCCGTTGGTCGCGAAACGCTCGTCCCGCACCAGTTGTTCGCATCCGGCGGCGGCGCAGAAGCGGCTGAACAGATTGTCGTTGCCGCAGGCGAGGATGATATCGCCGTCGCGCGTCCGGAACGTCTGGTAAGGCACGATGTTCGGATGGGAATTGCCGATGCGTTTCGGTGATTCGCCGGTCGCGAGATAGTTCATCGCCTGGTTCGCGAGGAACGCCAGCTGCGTATCGAACAACGCGAGGTCGAGATGCTGCCCGATCCCGCTTTCGGCGCGATGTGCGAGCGCCGCGCATACCGCAATCGTCGCGTACATGCCGGTCATGATGTCGACGATCGGCACGCCGACGCGCTGCGGCCCGCCGCCCGCTGCATCGTCGCGCTCGCCGGTGATGCTCATCAGGCCGCCCATGCCCTGGATCATGAAGTCATAGCCGGGACGCTCGCGGTACGGGCCGGTCTGGCCGAAGCCGGTGACCGAGCAGTAGATCAGCTTCGGATTGATCGCCTTGAGATCGTCGTAGCCGAGCCCGTAGCGCGCGAGATCGCCGACCTTGTAGTTTTCGATCAGCACGTCGCAGTGCTTGACGAGATCGCGCACGATGCGCTGGCCGTCGGGTTTTGCAAGGTTCACCGTGACCGACTTCTTGCCGCGGTTGGCCGCCATGAAATACGCCGATTCGCTGGTGTCGTTACCGTTCCCATCGTGAATCCACGGCGGGCCGAACGCGCGCGAGTCATCGCCTTTTCCCGGACGCTCGATCTTGATCACCTCGGCACCAAGATCGGCGAGATTCTGCCCCGTCCACGGGCCGGCCAGCACGCGCGACAGATCGAGCACGCGGATGTGTGATAACGGTCCTGCCATTTTCATGTCCTCAATTCAGGTTGAACCGCCAAGGCGCCAAGGACGCCAGGAAAGGCGAAAACAAAAGCGATAACCGCAGAGGCGCAGAGACGCAGAGGGAACGCAGAGAAAAGCATTAACCGCAAAGGCGCGAAGGCGCAAAGAAAAGCCGCAAAGAACTTCTTGTTTGAATCTGGTTTTCCTTTGCGTCTCTTTGCGCCTCTGCGCCTTTGCGGTTGCAGTTGTTTTTTTGACCTGCTCTTCCTTGGCGTCCTTGGCGCCTTGGCGGTTCAGTTATTTCCCCACAAACTTCGGCTTCTTCTTGTTGATGAACGCATCATAGCCGATGCGGTAATCCTCGGTGTTGAAGTACGCGAAGTTCTCGTCGATCTCGGTGTCGCTCAGCGGCTCCGGATGTACGGCAAGCCGGCGCACGAACTGCTTGTGCCAGCGCGCGACCAGCGGTGCGCCGGCGGCGATGCGGCGCGCGGTCGCATAAGCTTCGGCCTCGGTTTCATCATCGGGCATGAGCCGCGTCACCAGCCCCTTCGCGTACGCCTCCTGCGCATTCAGGATGCGGCCTTCGAGCAGGATTTCGAGGATCACGCCACGTCCCATCAGCGGCAGCACCGCTGCCAGCTCGTCGTAGGCGATCGCGAAGCCGAGGCGATTGATCGGCACGCCGAAGCGGCCCGATTCGCCACAGATGCGCAGATCGCACTGGCAGGCGATCTCGAAACCGCCGCCGACACACGGCCCCTTGATCATCGCAACGGTCGGATGGCGGCATTCACCGACCGCCTTCAGCGCACCGTACACGTACTCGCGGTGATAGATTTTTCCCTGCTCGATGTTGTCGCGCGCGGTCGCGAACTCGGCGATGTCGGCGCCGGCGGCGAACGCCTTGTCGCCGGCACCGCGCACCACCACGCAGCGCAGATCATCATCGGCCGACAGCTCGTTCATCACCGCCGCCAGCTTGCGCCACATTGCAACCGTCAGCGCGTTGAGTTTGTCCGGGTTGCTGAGCGTGACGGTCGCGATCACGCCGTCACGTTCAACAAGAATGTCATGTGGCATTGGAATGTCCGTTGCAAATGGCCGAAACCGACGCGGCCACGCGGCGTGGATCTCCCGCGTGGCCGGGTACGGCTTATTTATAAGCGCACGAATCCGGGTGATCCGGCGCAACCCCCATTCCGCTGCCTGTCATAAAGCAGCGGACGCCAACATTATCGCAGCAATCGATCCCTGTATGGTCTACAGCGACAGCGCGGCGCGCAGCACACGCGCGACATGCTGCGCGCCGCGCCCGCTGCCGTCGTGAATCTGATGGCGGCAGCTGGTGCCATCGGCAACGATCAGTTCGTCGCCGGCGGCCGACCTGACTTTCGGCAGCAGGCTGATCTCGGCCATCTTCATCGAAACATCAAAGTGTTCCGCGTCGTAGCCGAACGCGCCCGCCATGCCGCAGCAGCTCGATTCTATCGTTTCCACTTCAAGCCCGGGAATCAGCGCCAGCACCTCGTTCACGCTGCCCATCACGTTGAACGCCTTCTGGTGGCAATGGCCGTGCAGCAGCACCTTTTTCTGCGGCAATGCGTTGAGCTTCAAATCAAGCTTCCCGGCCTTCGCTTCGCGCGCCAGAAATTCCTCGAACAGCAGCGCCTGCCGGGCCAGCTGTGCGCTCGCGTCACGGCCCAGCAGCGAGCGGTACTCGTCGCGCAGCGTCAGCAGGCACGACGGCTCGAGACCGACGATCGGGATATCGCGTTCGATGAATGGCGTCAGCGCTTCCAGCATGCGGCGCGCCTCGGCTTGCGCTTCGTCGACCAGCCCCGACGCCAGAAAAGTGCGGCCGCAACACAGCGGGCGCGCACTGTCCGCCGCCCGCGGCAATTGCACGCGGTAGCCGGCAGCCTGCAGCACGTCGGCCGCGGCCCGCGCGTTCTCGGGTTCGAAATAGCGGTTGAAGGTATCGACGAACAGCGCAACATCCTTGCCGTCGGGCGGAGCCGTTAAATCCCCCCCGGCCCCCCTTTGCGAAAGGGGGGAGATGATGTGGTGCTCCTGCGTGCCTGCCGCAGACGCTTTCTCTTCCCCCCTTTGAAAAAGGGGGGACCGAGGGGGGATTTCCGGCCGCTCGTTCAGCTCGCGGTCTCTGAACCAATCACGCCGCCATTCCGGCAGCGAACGCCGTGCGCTGAACCCGAGCAGTTTCTCGGTCACCCACGGCAATCCGGGCAGACGGTTACGCAGATTGAGCAGGGGTGCAAAACGGGCGGCGGTCGGCGCATAGCGCGGCAGGTACGCGATCAGCCGGTCCTTGCGGCTGAGGCCGTGGCGCTTCACGTAGTGATGCATGAACTCAATCTTCATCTTCGCCATGTCGACGCCGGTCGGGCACTCGCGCCGGCAGCCCTTGCAGCCGACGCACAGATCGAGCGTTGCGTACATCTCGTCGGACGTGAACGCGTCCGGCCCGAGCTGGCCGGAAAGCGCCAGCCGCAGCGTGTTGGCGCGGCCGCGCGTCAGATGCCGTTCGTCGCCGGTCGCGCGGTACGACGGGCACATGGTGCCGGCATCGAATTTGCGGCAATGGCCGTTGTTGTTGCACATCTCGACCGCCCGCGCGAAGCCGTCGCCGGCCTGGCCCGAACCGGTCTCGAACTCGCTCCAGTCGAGCACCGTGGCCAGCGGCCGCGCGGCGTAGTCGGGCCGATAGCGGAACAGCGAGCGGTCGTTCTGCTGCGGCGGGCGCACGATCTTGCCGGGATTGAGCAGGCCGGCCGGATCGAACAAGGCTTTCAGATCCTCGAACGCGCGGGTGAGCCGCGGCCCGAAAAACGGCGCGATCCATTCCGAGCGCACCAGCCCGTCGCCATGCTCGCCGGAATAGGCGCCCTTGTATTCACGCACCAGTTGCGCCGCCTCCTCGGCGATCGCGCGCATCTTGGCGGCGCCGTCCTGCTTCATGTTGAGCACCGG
>JBDZVW010000467.1:0-2194 GCA_040255885.1 Betaproteobacteria bacterium | reverse complement strand
CTGGACGTCAGCCTGCACGGCGAACGCGTGGAGTGAAGCAGGAGTCAGGATTCAAGAGGCAGAAATCGGGATTCGGCAATCAGGATTCAGAGGGGAGTTACCGGCGCGCCTTGCGCGCCGCATATTTCCTCCGAATCCTGATTCCTGATTCCTGAATCCTGATTCCTGAATCCTGATTCCCGGCCCTGATCCCTGATCCACGATTCAGGTAAAATGACGCCATCCCAACCACCCCTCCGCACGCATGGCCGTTCCCCATCTGGCAACTGCGCTGACCGGGCCCGTTCCGGATCTCGAGCGCAAGATTCTCGACGCGATGCCGACGATCGAGCACTGGCTGCGCGGCGAATGGCAGGAACATGCGGTGCCGTTTTACGCGTCGACGGACCTGCGCAACAGCGGCTTCAAGATCGCGCCGATCGACACCAACCTGTTTCCGGGCGGCTTCAACAACCTGTCGCCGGCGCTGCATCCACTGGCAGTGCAGGCGGCGATGAGCGCGGTCGAAAAAATCTGTCCGGACGCGCGCGGTATCCTGCTGATCCCGGAAAACCACACCCGCAACCAATACTACCTGCAGAATCTGGTGACGCTGCGCACCATCCTGCGCCAGGCCGGGATGAAGGTGCACATCGGCTCGCTGCTGCCGGACATCACCCGCCCCACCGAGATTACGCTGGAATCGGGCTCGCGGCTGACGCTGGAGCCGCTGAAACGGCAGGGCAACCGCGTGCTGGTCGACGGCTTCGATCCGTGCGCGATCCTGCTCAACAACGATCTGTCGAGTGGTGTGCCGGAGATTCTGACCGGCATCGAACAGGCGGTGCTGCCGCCGCTTTACGCCGGCTGGTCGACGCGCCGCAAATCGAACCACTTTCAGGCCTATGACCAGGTCGCGGAGGACTTCGGACGCCTGCTCGGCATCGATCCGTGGCTGGTCAATCCGTTCTTCGGCAAGTGCGGCAAGATCAATTTCCAGGAGCACGAAGGCGAGGAATGCCTCGCCACCTTCGTCGCCGAAATCCTCGACCAGGTGCACGCGAAGTACAAGGAGTACGGCATCGAGCAGCAGCCGTTCGTGATCGTGAAGGCCGACGCCGGCACTTACGGCATGGGCGTGATGACGGTGCACGATCCGTCCGAGGTGCGCGGCCTCAACCGCAAGCAGCGCAACAAGATGGCGGTGGTCAAGGAAGGCATGGAAGTCACCGAGGTGATGGTGCAGGAAGGCGTCTACACGCACGAAACGGTGAACGACGCGGTGGCCGAGCCGGTGGTCTATATGATCGACCACTTCGTCGTCGGCGGCTTCTACCGCGTGCACACCCGGCGCGGCGCCGACCAGAATCTCAACGCACCCGGCATGCAGTTTGCACAACTGGCGTTCGAAACGCCGTGCTCGACACCCGACCTCGAAGGCAAGCCCGGCTGCCCGCCGAACCGCTTCTATGCGTACGGCGTGATCGCGCGGCTGGCGCTGCTCGCCGCCGCGATCGAGCTGGAACGGGCACAGGCCGAGTTCGATGCCGGCCGTGCGCTGCAGCGGGTAGCTGCATCGTAAATCACGAACAGTGAGACGTAAGGAGTGAGGTGTGAGGAGTAAATAATGCGGCGCGCCAGGCGCGCCGGAAACTTCAGCTCCTGACGCCTCACTCCTCACTTTCCCACCTCACGCTTCCGCTCTCACACTGTTTTACTTCCGATCCCCCAACAAGAACATGAAACTGGCCCTCATCGTCGATCCGCTCGAATCGATCAAGACCGAAAAAGACTCGTCGTACGCAATGATGCGGGAGGCGGCCCGCCGCGGTTACGAGGTGTACGCGCTGTACCAGGGCGACCTGGCGTGGGACAAGGCCGGTGTCTCCGGCCTCGCGCGGCGGCTGCACCTGCAGCCGGACGATCACGACTGGTACCGCGCGGACCCGGCGCAGACCATCCGTCTCGCGGATTTCGACGCGGTGCTGATGCGCAAGGACCCGCCGTTCGACATGGAATACGTGTACAGCACCTACCTGCTGGAGCTGGCCGAAGCGCGGGGGGCACGCGTATTCAACCGGCCGCGCGCGATCCGTGACTTCAACGAGAAAATGGCGATCGCGCGTTTTGCGCAGTTCACGGTGCCGACGCTGGTCACGCGCCGCAGCGACTGGCTGCGCGGCTTTCTCGCCGAGCACGGCGACATCATCCTGAA
>JBDZVW010000466.1:0-2194 GCA_040255885.1 Betaproteobacteria bacterium | reverse complement strand
AGCGTCATAGTTCGAGTATCGCCGGCAGAAACACTTCGGTCACCAGCAGCGGCGCGCCATGCAGCTCGAACAGCGAGCGCCGCGCCCATAGCGTTGCCGGCGACACGGCCAGCGCGCGGCACGCGCTTCGATAAAGTGCGTGACGGCGATCGAGCCGTCTGAACCGCAGCCCGTGACGCGGGCCATCCGTTCCGGAAAAAAGCGCCGACCCCAGCGGCCGCGTGCCCAGACGATCCAGCGCACGGCATGCGCGCTCGTTGTCCGGATCAACCAGCGAGCGCGCGAATACCAGTGCGGTATCGCCGCAGCACAGAAAGACCTCGCGTGCGTGGGCACGCACCCCGCGCGCGACGCCGACCAGTACGCGCTCGTCGGCATCGGCACGCGCCGGGCCGCTCATCTGCACGGCCACCGAAAACGCACGGCAGCGCGCGCGAATGCGCGCGGTCAACGAGCCGCTGTCATCGAGCCAGGCGCGGTAACGGCCGGCGGGCGGCAGGCTGCGCCAGTAAATATCGCGGGGAACGGGATTCACGACGCCACATTATCCCAGAATTCCGTATGATCAGACTCGCAGATAATCGTGCTTCTCTCCCAGCCAGCGCGCCACGTGCCCCGCCGCCTGCGCCGGATGTTCGCGCAACAGGTGTTCTGCGGCGGCACGCGCGGCGTCCAGCAGATCGAGATCGGTCTCGAGATCGGCAAAGCGCAACAATGGCACGCCGCTCTGGCGCGCACCAAGCAGTTCGCCGGGGCCGCGCAGTTTCAGGTCATGGCGCGCAATCTCGAAGCCGTCATGATTTTCGAAGATGATTCTGAGCCGCGTGCGCGCGGTCGCGGTGAGCGGACTTTGATACAGCAGGATGCATGCACTCTCGCCGGCACCGCGCCCGACGCGGCCGCGCAACTGATGCAGTTGCGACAGCCCCATGCGTTCGGCGTGCTCGATCACCATCAGCGTCGCGTTCGGCACGTCGACGCCCACTTCGATGACAGTCGTTGCAACCAGCAAATGGATCGCGCCCGACTGGAACGCTGCCATTGCCTGCGCTTTTTCGGAACCCTTCATGCGGCCGTGCACCAGCCCCACTGCCAGCTCCGGAAAAGTCTGCCGCAGTGTTTCGTACGTTTCGAGCGCAGTCTTCAGTTGCAATGTTTCGGACTCTTCAATCAACGGACACACCCAGTACGCCTGGCTGCCCGCGACGCAGGCCTCGCGCACCCGCTGCACGACTTCGGCGCGGCGGCTGTCGGATACCAGCTTGGTAACGACCGGCGTACGTCCCGGCGGTAATTCATCGATCACCGACACGTCGAGGTCGGCGTAGTAACTCATCGCCAGCGTGCGCGGAATCGGTGTCGCACTCATCATCAGCTGATGCGGCTGTGTCGTGCGGCGCGTGCCCTTGACCCTCAACTGCAATCGCTGATGCACGCCGAAACGATGTTGCTCATCGACAATGACGAGCCCCAGCTTGCGAAACGCCACCTGTTCCTGGATCAGCGCATGGGTGCCGATCGCGATCATCGCCGCGCCGGTCGCGATGCGTTCGGCCGCCGCCTTTTTCTGCTTCGGTGTAAGGCTGCCGGCAAGCCACGCGATTTCAATGTCGAGTCCGTCAAGCCACTCCGTCAGCTTGCGATGGTGCTGTTCGGCAAGGATTTCGGTCGGCGCCATCACCGCCACCTGGCAGCCGTTTTCGATTGCCTGCAATGCGGCGAGCGCCGCCACCACCGTCTTGCCGCTGCCGACATCGCCCTGCAGCAGCCGCTGCATCGGATGCGGTCGTGCCAGATCCTGTCGGATTTCGGCAAGCACCTCCTGCTGCGCATGCGTCAACTGGAACGGCAGCGCAGTCAGCAGCCGCTGCGTCAGATCATCGCGCGGCTTGAGCGACGGCGCATTGCGGGTACGCCGTTCGCGATGGTGCAGCCGCATCGATAATTGCTGCGCCAGCAGCTCGTCGAACTTGATGCGCCGCCACGCCGGATGCGTGCGTTCTTCGAGCGCGGCGCGCGACGCGTCGGGGGGTGGATGGTGCAGATAGCGCACGCTTTCGGCGAATGCCGGCAGCGCCTGCTGCGCGATCAGCGCCGGCGGCAGCGTATCGCCCAAATCCGCTGCAGCCAGTGCGCGTTGCACCAGCGCGCGCAGCGCGTCCTGCCCCAGTCCGGCAGTGGTCGGATAAACCGG
>JBDZVW010000112.1:2471-8155 GCA_040255885.1 Betaproteobacteria bacterium | reverse complement strand
TTGCCCACCGTGGAAACGGGCGTGATGCACGAGCGCTTCGCGTCGCCGTCGATGATCACGGTGCAGGCGCCGCACTGGCCGAGCCCGCAGCCAAAGCGCGGGCCTTTCAGATCGAGATCATCGCGCAGCACGTAGAGCAGTGGTGTGTCAGGTTCGGCCGTTACGTGTCGCGTATGGCCATTGACCTTCAGCGAAAACTTCTTCATGACGTTACCCCTCCGGTTGGACGACTGGGACGGCGGCATCCGGATGAGCGGGATGCCGAAAAAAGCGAATTTCGTATCAGTTTACCGCTTCGCGCGGCGGGTGAGACATAAAAACGTTGAAAAAAATTTGTGCAAAGAATAGCCGATGATGCAGGCGGCATATCCACTGGCTGGCCGCGGCTGAACCGGCCGAATGCATGACAACCGTATGAATTCGATGGTGAATCCATTCCACGGCGGGTACCGGCAGACGAATTTGCCGCAATACGACCGGGGCGCTGTGCGGTGCACTGCCGGCCCGGCAACGCCGATCAGCGTAATTCTTTCCGCCGCCGTCACGTCACCATCGTGCCGAGCAGCTTGCCGACCAGAAACGTGATGCCGGAAGCCAGCACGACGAGCAGGAGTTGCCGCAATGCGAAGCGCCAGATGCGGCGCTCGGCGAGATGGCCGAGAACGCCGCCGACGGCGAGCGCGCCGATCGCCGACAACGCCAGCGACGTCAGGATCGGACGCGAATCGGCGGCGATCAGCCACGCGATCAGCGGAATGAACGCGCCCAATGCGAACGTCAGCAGCGACGAGATCGCGGATGCCCACGGCGAGCCCAGTTCGTCGGGGTCGATGCCGAGCACTTCGCGCGCGTACGATGCCAGCGCGGTCTTCGGATTGCGCGCCAGTTCGGTGCTGACCGTGCGTGCGGTGCGCGCATCGATGCCGCGGCTTGTCAGTGTCCGTTCGAGCACCTTGCGTTCGTGCAGCGGATCATCGCGCATCGCCTCGCGCTCGTTCAGCAGCAGGCGGCACAGCAGCTCAACCTGCGCGCGCATTGAAATGTACTCGCCGACCGCCATCGAACACGCGCCGGCGACGAGGCTCGCCAGGCCGGCGATGCGAACGAATTCAGGATCGGCGGTGGCGCCGACGACGCCCAGGATAAGCGATACATTGGTCACCAGCCCGTCGCTGACACCGAGCACCGCGGCGCGTGCGGCGCCGCTTTGCACGCTGATCGCCTGTTTTCTCTGCTCGGCGGTTTCGGCTGCCATGAAGCACGCTCCGTTCGGATTATTGGATGGCGTTGCAGGATATGTCTCGAATGACTACGACATCGGATTCGGTACTGGCGCGGGCTCGTCCGGAAGCGGGATGAACTCGGCGTTGTCCAGCGATGGCAGCGGAATGCGGCCTGCGCGCCAGTCGGCCTTCGCCTGCTCGATGCGATCGCGGCGCGACGATACGAAATTCCACCAGATGTGGCGCTCTCCGAGCGGCTCGCCGCCGAGCAGCATCAGGCGCGACGCTTCCAGCGCACGCAGTGTCGGCGCGGTACCGGCGGCGAAGATCAGCATCTGTCCGCCGGCGTGACGCGTGCCGGCGATTTCGACGCTGCCGCGCGCGACATACACGGCGCGTTCGGCGTATTCGGTGGGCAATGACATTTGTGCTTGCGGCTGCAGCTCGGCGTGCGCGTAGAACAGCGGCGAGTGGATTTTCGCCGGACTGCGTACGCCGAAGACACTGCCGGCGATCACGCGGATCGCAACACCGGCATCGTCGACATGCGGCAGGCTGTCGGCGTCATAATGGTCGAACGTCGGCACATCTTCTTCGTTGGCCTCCGGCACCGCGACCCAGGCCTGGATGCCGTCCATCGCACCGCCGCTGTCGCGCATGCCGTCGAAGCGTTCGGAATGACTGATGCCGGCGCCGGCGGTCATCCAGTTGAGCGCACCCGGCAGTATTACCTGCTCCACGCCGAGACTGTCGCGGTGAGTCAACTGGCCGTCGAACAGATAGGTGACCGTGGACAGACCGATATGCGGATGCGGCCGCACGTCGGTGGTGCGCGGGATCGGCGCGGGCATGTTGGCGGGGCCCATGCGATCGAAAAAAATGAACGGACCGACCATGCGGCGCCGGCGAAACGGCAACAGGCGCTGCACCGTGAATCCGCCGCCGAGATCGTGCTGGCGGGGTTCGATGATCAGATCAGGCATGGCTGTCTCCTGTAAAACGTAAGTCGTCGACACGCTGGCGGCAGCGGATGTCGTTGCCACGGCGCGGCAGCCGCTCGCTACTCCGACGGCAACGCGCCGCCCGCGTGAAATGATATTCCGCTTCGCTTCGACCGTGTGCCGGCATGCATCGTTGCCGGCCCTCCTGCGTGCAGCCATCACCGTTGACAGCGATGTTTGCGCGATGGAGCGGACCATCCGCTGTCGGCGGTCTCCGGTTTATTTCCGGATGAACGCCTCGATGATCTGAGCCAGCCGCTGCGGCTGGTCGAAATGCATCATGTGGCCGCATTCGGGAATCGTCACTTCGCTCAGATCGCGGAATGCTGCCTTGCGCTGCGCGAGCTCATCCGGCGTATCGGTGGCGAGAACGCGGGCGGTCGTGTCCGCGCCTTGCGCCCATAATACCGGTGCGTCGATCGCCCGCCAGCACGCGAGATTTTCGTCGATGCGGTTCAGCACCGGATTGACGATACGGTGACGCGGATCGGCGCGCAGCCACACGCCGCCGTCAGACATCTGTTCGGCGCGATGTGAGGCGAGAAAGGCTGCCTGTTCGGCGCCGAGTCGCGGATTGTCGCGCCTGAGGCGTGCCGCGACCGCGTCGAACGACTCGTACCGCTTCCATGCCGACGGCTCGCGCAGCTCGTGGAGCCACTGCGCATAGCGCCGTGGCGCTTCGTCTGAAGCGACACGTGACGTGCCGAAACCTTCCAGCGATATCACGCGTGCCACGCGCTGCGGGCGCATGCCGGCATACATCAGCGCGATGTTGCCGCCCATGCTGTGCCCGACCAGGTTGACAGGCGCGTGCGGCTGATAAAGATCGAGCAGCGCGTCGAGATCCGCATAGTAATCCGGAAACCAGTAGCCGCCGGGCGCCCACGCGCTCAGCCCGAAGCCGCGCCAGTCCGGCGCAATCACGTGCCAGTCGTATCGCAGCGCGTCGACGACAAACTGGAACGACGCCGACACGTCCATCCAGCCATGCAGCAGAAACAGCATCGGGCTGCGCTCGTCGCCCCAGGTGCGCACGTGATGGCGCAGCCCGCGTATCTCGTGAAAATGTGATGCGCTAGGCTTCATTTGCGTATCGTCACACCGGAATATCGTTGCGACGTTTGATTTCGGAAGGCGCGTCCACGCGCGCGTTTCCATCGCCGCCGGCATCGTCGCGGCGGGTTGCCCACGTCAGCAGTGCAAGCCCTGCTGCGATTACTGCAATGCCCGCGAGCTCGCTTCCGCCCGGGCGTTCGCCGAGCTGCAATCGGGAAAACAATGTGCCGAGTACCGGCACCGCCATCATCGACAGTCCCGCGATGCCGGCCGGCAGCCGGCTCAGGATGAACAGCCACAGGAACCAGCCGGTCGCTGTGCTGAAGACGATCATGAACGCGAGCAGCCAGCCGAAATACGGTGTCCAGTGAACCGGGTGCGACGGCACCAGCCACGCGATGATTCCGAGCCCGATGCCGCCCAGCAGCATCTGCCACGCGGTCACCGCCATCAGATCGTAGTGCTCGCGGCGGCGCCAGTGTTTGGCGACGATCGCGCTGGCGGCCCAGCAGATGCCGCCGGCCAGCGCCAGAACCTTGCTGGCGACCGTTCCGCCGAGATGCCACGGCTCCAGCACCAGGATCAGGCCGGCACCGGCCAGCGCCACGGCCAGCCACTGCAGTCCGCGCACCCGTTCGCCCAGCACCGGCCATGCAATCAGCAGTGTCCAGAACGGCATCGTGTAGACCAGGATTGCGGTCTTGCCGACCCCGCCCGCCAGCAGCGCCCAGTTGGTGAACGCGATGAAGCCGGTGGTCTGGAACAGTCCGAACAGCAGCGTGCGGCCGGGAGACGGCAACCGCAGCGGACGGCGCGTGAGAATCATCGCGCCGAACAGGATCAGTGCGCTCGGAATCGCGCGCAGCGCGCCGTAGTCGAACGGTGCGGCGAAGCGCAGCCCTTCCTTCTGCACGACCCAGGTATAGCCCCAGATGAACGACAGGGCGATCAGCGCGATGACGCCGGAGCGCGTGGGGCTGCGAGACACGGACGAGGGCGGGGCCGGTGTGTTGTTTTTCAGCACGCGCGCGGCAATGATGCACGCGAAAACCGGCCGCGCAGCGGCTCGGACATGCATCGCATTATCGCGCAATTCGCTGTTCCGCGCATGGCGCGGCCCGTGCATGGTGCCGGGCGATGATTTTTCTTACAGAACCGCCGTATGTTGTTTCGCGGCAGGTTTTTTCGACGGCGGCGAGTGTTTTGCCACAGGGTGGCGGCGCAGATGCCGTGCCGGACGCACGGCCGAACGTTGCGGCGGATAGATTCCCTGCCGCACCTGCGGTGTGATCACCGGCGCGGCGGCATGCGGCGCCGTGCCGGCTTGCAGAACCGACACGAACAGCGTGAGGATGACGGCGAGTGCGACACGCGGATCGAACATGAAATGAAATCCGGCAGACTGGCAATAGACGCCGCAAGCGGCGATGAGTTCAACGCACTACCGCGCGTGCGGCACGGCAGCGGTGGCTCGCGCCCGGCTACAATCGGCAACCCGCCGTGTCAATACTCAGGCATGCCCGAATATTGATAAGATAAGCGCCGACATGAGCGAGCCATCCTTCATCCACCTGCGGCTGCACAGCGAGTACTCGATTTCGGATGGTATCGTACGCGTCGACGAGGCGGTGCGCTGCGCGGCGGCCGACGGCATGCCGGCGCTGGCGCTGACCGATCTGGCCAATCTGTTCGGCCTGGTCAAATTCTACCGCCAGGCACGCGGTGCCGGCGTCAAGCCGATCATCGGCTGCGACGCCTGGATCGAAAACGACGCCGACCGCGACAAGCCGTACCGACTGCTGCTGCTGGCGCAGTCGCGCAACGGCTACCTGCGGCTGTGCGAGCTGCTGTCGCGCGCGTATCGCGAAAACATGTGGCGCGGCCGCGCGGAAATCAAGCGGGCGTGGTTTGCCGACGGCGGCACCACCGATCTGATCGCGCTTTCCGGCGCGCACCATGGCGACGTCGGCCATGCGCTGCTCACCGGCAACGAGCGTCAGGCCGAAGCACGGGCGCAGGCGTGGGCGCAGTTGTTCCCGCAGCGCTTCTACATCGAATTGCAACGCCTGCGTCGCACGCATCTGCCGCTTGAAAGCGGTGTGCAGCGGGCGCTGGCATTGGCGGCGAAACTGCAGTTGCCGGTGGTGGCGACGCATCCGGTGCAGTTTCTGAAGGCCGATGATTTCAAGGCGCATGAAGTGCGGGTGTGCGTGTCCGAAGGTTATGTGCTCGCCGATCCGCGCCGGCCGAAGCAGTTTACCGAAGAGCAGTATTTCACGACACAGGCGGAGATGTGCGAACTGTTCGCCGATATTCCGTCCGCGCTGGCGAACAGCGTCGAGATTGCGCGCCGCTGCAACCTGACGCTGGAGCTCGGCATCAACCGCCTGCCGCTGTTTCCGAC
>JBDZVW010000112.1:0-2371 GCA_040255885.1 Betaproteobacteria bacterium | reverse complement strand
TCGCTGGTCGCGTTTTCGCTCGGCATCACCGATCTCGATCCGCTGCGCTACGATCTGCTGTTCGAGCGTTTTCTCAATCCGGAACGCGTGTCGATGCCGGACTTCGACATCGATTTCTGTCAGGACGGCCGTGATCGCGTGATCGATTACGTGAAGGAGCGTTACGGTGCCGACAGCGTGTCGCAGATCGCGACCTTCGGCACGATGGCGGCGAAGGCGGTGGTGCGCGACGTAGGCCGCGTGCTCGACCTGCCGTACAGCTTCTGCGACCAGCTGGCGAAGCTCATTCCATTCCAGCCCGGCAAGACCATCACGCTGCAGATGGCGCGCGAGATGGAGCCGCAGTTGAAGGAGCGCGAGGAGAAAGAGGACGAAGTGCGCGAGCTGCTGGAGCTGGCGGAACGCCTGGAAGGGCTGACGCGCAACATCGGCATGCACGCCGGCGGCGTGCTGATCGCGCCCGGCCGGCTCACCGATTTCTGTCCGCTCTACATCGGCTCCGGCTCCGACAATCTGGTCAGCCAGTTCGACAAGGACGACGTCGAGGCGATCGGCCTCGTCAAGTTCGATTTTCTCGGTCTCACCACGCTCACCATTCTTGACTGGGCGGTGCGCTACGTGCGCATGCTGAAACCGGAGCTCGCCGATTTCACGCTCGAATCGATTCCGCTCGATGATGCCGACGCCTACCGCATATTCTCGAGCGCCAACACCGCTGCCGTGTTCCAGTTTGAATCGCGCGGCATGCGCGATCTGCTGAAGCGCGCCCGTCCCGACCGGTTCGATGACATCGTGGCATTGAACGCGCTCTATCGGCCGGGCCCGATGGACCTGATTCCGGATTTCATCGACCGCAAGCACGGGCGGCAGGCGGTGCAGTATCCGGATCCGCGGCTGGAGCCGATTCTGGGGCCGACCTACGGCGTGATGGTGTACCAGGAACAGGTGATGCAGATCGCGCAGGTGATCGGCGGCTATTCGCTGGGCGGAGCCGACCTGCTGCGGCGCGCGATGGGCAAGAAGAAGAAGGAGGAGATGGCGAAACACCGCGACATCTTCATTGCCGGCGCCGCGAAGAACGGCGTGTCGCAGGCAGCCGCCACACAGCTCTTCGATCTGATGGAGAAGTTCGCCGGCTACGGCTTCAACAAATCGCACGCCGCCGCCTACGCGCTGGTCGCGTACCAGACGGCGTATCTGAAGGCACATTATCCGTCGGCGTTCATGGCGGCAACCATGTCCGCCGACATGGCCGATACCGACAAGGTGCAGTCGACTTACGACGATGCGTGCGCGAACGGGCTGACGATTCTGCCGCCGGATGTTCACGAAAGCGATTATCGCTTCGTGCCGGTGGACGAGCACACGATCCGTTACGGGCTGGGCGCGATCAAGGGCACCGGCGAGCAGGCGATCCGCGCCATCATCCGCGCGCGCGAAGCCGACGGGCCGTTCAAGGACTTGTTCGATTTCTGCCTGCGCGTGGACAAGCGGCTGGTCAATCGCCGCGTGATCGAATCGCTGATCCGCGCCGGCGCGTTCGACAGCATCGATCCCAGTCGCGCACATCTGATGGCGCTGGCCGGCATTGCGCTGGAAGGCGCGGAGCAGGCGAGCCGTGCCGCGCAGCAGGTGAGCCTGTTCGACGGTCTGGCGGTCGCGCCGCAGCTGCCGGCGGTGAATGTCGCGCCGTGGCCGGACAAGGAGCGGCTGCAGAACGAAAAGCTGGCGCTGGGCTTTTACCTGAGCGGCCATCCGTTCGCGTCGTACGCGCAGGAGTTCGGGAACGTGCTGCGCATGACGCTGGACCGGCTGCAGCCAAGCGATGCGCCCGTGATACTGGGCGGCATCATTTTCAGCGTGCGCATCCAGATGACGCGCCGCGGTCGCATGGCGGTGATCATGCTCGACGACGGCCGCGCGCGGGTCGAGATGACGGTGTTCAACGAGATTTTCGAACAGCACCGCCACTGGCTCAAGGAAGATCGCGTGCTGATTGCCGAGGGGCGCGTCATGCATGACGATTTCAGTGGCGGACTGCGCGTCTCCGCCGACAAGCTTTACGACCTGGCGGCCGCGCGCAGCCGCTTCGCGCGCTACATCCGCCTCACCTGCAACGGTCAGTCATCGGGTCAGAAATTGCGTGAACTGCTCGGCCCGTACCGGCCAGGCGGCTGCCGTGTTGCGGTCGCGTACCACAATCAGGACGCCGTGTGCGAGATCACGCTGGGCGACGAATGGCGCGTCGATCCGCGGGACGAATTGCTGGAATCGCTGGCAGCGTGGCTGGAACCGGGCAACGTGCGGGTCGTTTACGCGTAGCGGCGCAGCCGATGCCTGGCGCTCAATTCCGCCGCGTTTCGAACGTAGC
>JBDZVW010000465.1:0-2200 GCA_040255885.1 Betaproteobacteria bacterium | reverse complement strand
CCGCGATCCAGGTCCGCAATTGTTCCGCGCGGGTCACGTCGTAACCGAATCAAGGCAGTAAATGGACTGGCACGATTTTATCATCCCGCCCCGCGATCACCATCGATGAAAGTCCGTCCGTTCCGCCTGTCGCTCGCCTGCGCGCTGGTTTACGCGCTGGCGGCCGGCACCTGTGCCGCGGCCGGCGGGCCTGGACTCAAACTCTCGCCCACTCTGACCGCTCCCGCCGCACCGGCGTCGAACCCGCAGGCCAATCCGCCGATATTCATCGACGCCGATCAGCTCGGCGGCACTTATAACAAGACGATCGAGGCGCACGGCAACGTGCGCCTGCACAAGGGCGGACAATCGCTTTACGCCGACCAGCTGCATTACAACCAGGTGCAGGACGAAGTGACCGCGACCGGCCGCGTCAAGCTGCAGCAGTATGGCGATGTGCTGTCCGGCCCCAAACTGAAGCTCAACCTCACCACCGATCAAGGCTTCATGAACAAGCCGGATTACAGCCTGCATCAGAGCGGCGGGCGCGGCACGGCCGACAAGCTGTTTTTCGAGGGCAAACATCAGTACCGTGCGGAAAAGGGCGATTACACCACCTGCCCATGCGGCAATGACGACTGGTACCTGCGCGCCAACCAGCTCGACATCGACCAGGACCGCAACGTCGGCGTCGCGCACGGCGCCAGCCTGGTATTCAAGGGCGTGCCGATTGCGTACACGCCGTACTGGTCGTTTCCGCTGCACGCACAGCGCAAATCCGGCTTCCTGATGCCGTCCCTCGGCAATTCCGGCAAGACCGGGCCGACACTGAGCATCCCGTACTACTGGAACATCGCGCCCAACATGGACGCCACCATCACGCCCGAGATCATGGGCAAGCGCGGCGTGCTGCTGTCGAATGAATTCCGCTATCTGGAGCCGACCTTCAACGGCACCGCGCACTACGAAGTGCTGCCTTCCGACAATCAGCGCAACGGCGAAAGCCGCAGCGCGTTTTTCTGGCAGCATACCCAGAGCCTGCCATACGGCTGGTACGGCTGGCTCGACATCGAGCGCGTATCGGACGATTTCTATTTCACCGACCTGTCGACGCAGCTTCAAACCACGTCACAGGTGCTGCTGCCGCGCGAAGGCGCGCTATCGAAAAGCGGCCTGTGGGGCAACGGCGAAGGGCTGTGGACGTTTCAGGCGCTGGTCAGCCGCTGGCAAACACTGCAGACCGATCCGCTGGTGCCGGTGACACCGCCGTACAACCGGCAGCCGGAACTGACCTTCACCGCGTCCAAACCCGACAACCTGGGCTTGCTCGATTTTGACTTCACCGGCATGTACGACGACTTCAGCCATCCCACGATGGTGAACGGGCGGCGCCTGCTGGCCAATCCCACGCTCAGCATGCCGCTGCAGAACTCATATGCGTACGTGACGCCGAAGATCGGTGTCAACATGGCGCGCTACCGGCTGACGGACCCGCTGGCGCCGGGACAGCCGAGCTCACTGTCGCGCACCGTGCCGACGTTCAGCACCGAAACCGGCCTGACGTTCGAACGCAACATCACTGCCTGGACCGGCCAGAAGATGACGCAGACGCTCGAGCCCAAGCTCTACTATGTTTACATCCCGTATCGCGATCAGAGCCAGATTCCGATTTTCGACACCGGCCTGCAGGATCTGAACTTCGCGACCATCTTTTCGGAAAACCAGTTCAGCGGCGGCGACCGCGTGAATGATGCCAACCAGCTCACCGCCGGCGTCATCTCACGCTTCATCGACCCCGACACCGGCGCCGAGCAATTGCGGGTCGGCGTCGCGCAGCGCTATTACTTCACGCCGCAGCGCGTGACGCTGCCCGGCGTGGCGCCCCGCACCGACGACAAGTCGGACATCCTCGCGATCGCCAGCGGCACCATCGTTCCGAACTGGAATGCCGATTTCTCGTGGCAGTACACGCCTTATCTCGGGCAGACGCAGCGCTTCTACAGCGCATTGCGCTACCAGCCGGCCGCCGGCAAGGTGATCAACGTCGGCTACAACTACAACCAGCAGTACGAATACAATCAGATCGATCTGTCCGCACAATGGCCGATCAACAGCCGCTGGACCGTGCTCGGCCGCTGGAATTACTCGATGTTCGACAACAGGACACTCGAAGCGCTTGGAGGATTCGCCTATAATGCCGGCTGCTGGGGCGTACGGGTGG
>JBDZVW010000464.1:0-2205 GCA_040255885.1 Betaproteobacteria bacterium | reverse complement strand
AAAAACACATCGAGAAACCGGATCAGGTTCGCAGTGATGCCGATCGGACAGAATGGATCGAGATCGATGCAGCGCACTTCGACATACTCGACGCCGCGCTCGCGCAGCGCATGCAGCGGCCGCTCACCGGTGCGTATCGGCCGTTTCGGGCGTATCGTGCCGTAGAACTCGTTTTCGATCTGCAGCAGCGCGGTACTGAGCTGCAGATAATCTTCGCCATCGCGTATGCCGAGCGCCGCATAAGGCGGATAAGGCGTGGTGAGCGCGTCATCCAGTGAGCGGGCGTAGCTGTCGAGGCAGTTGTAGCTCACGGCAAGCGTGGCTTGTGCTTCGCTTTGATAACCCAGAGGGCCCATGCGCAGCGACGTGCTCGCCGGTAAATAGAGGGTGTTGGACGTCAACTCGCGCAGCGCGTGCGCACGCCCGCCAATGAAAGTCTTGCAGACGGCCGGCGAGGCGCCGAACAGGTACAGCAGCAGCCAGCAATGCCGCCGGAAATTGCGTATCAGCGAAAAGTAAGCGGCATCCTGATAAGCCCGGGCCGGGCCGTTGTAGCCGTCGGCCTGCTGCAGCAGCGGCCACGCTGTTTCGGGCAGAGAGAAATTGTAATGGATGCCCGAGATGGTCTGCATGCGTCTGCCGTAGCGATGTGCAAGCCCTTGGCGATAGACCGTTTTTGCACGCCCGACGTTGGAGTTGCCGTATTGGCCGATGGGAATGTCGTCATCCGCGGGCAGGCGGCACGGCATGCTGGCACACCACAGCATTTCGTCGCCGATGTGCCGGTAAACGAACTGGTGGATTTCAGTGAGCTCCTGCAGGCACCCGCCAATGCTGTCGTGCACGCCGGTGATCAGTTCGAGCTGCGATTCGCTAAAGTCCGTCGTGATATGGGGATGGGTGAGCGCCGCACCGAGCGCCGCCGGATGCGGCGTTTCGGCCAGTGTGCCGTCCGGTCCGGTTCGCAGGCTTTCCTTTTCAATGCCGCGCAGCAGGCGCCGCAGCATCCCGGGCTCGATTGCGCGCAAGCGTTTGTGAAGCCGATCCAATCTCAATCTCCCGAATGGAATACGCGATCGCGCGGTGCAATTATCCAGGCCACCGCAAACGTCCTTACGGATCAGTGGGCACCGCCACCGGAACCGGCAGAACGCACTTTCTTCACGTCATCGGCGGTGATCAGCTTGCCATGATTGCCCCACGACGAACGCTCGTGATTCACGATGTCGGCGATTTGCGCATCGTTGAGCAGCTTGCCGAATGGCGGCATCGCGCCCGGATAGACCGTGCCGCCGATGTTGCGGCCATGTGCACCGTGCAGAATGGTTTCAATTTGCATGTTTGGATTCGGATCCTGTACCGCGGGATCATTCTTGAGTGGCGGAAATGCCCCCGGCAAACCCATACCGCTGGCCTGATGGCACGCCGCGCAGTTGGCCGCATAAAGCGGCCCTCCTTTCGCTGCATCATACTTGTAAGGGCCGGCCGGTGCAGCATTGATTGCGGGGCTCGCGGTAGGCGGGGCTGTGGCCGCCGGGGGCGCAGCGATGGGCGCTGCCGCCGTGGTTGCCCCCGGCTGGTGAACGCTGAAGACGCCCTGGGCGCCGATATTTTCGTGCGCCATGTCGTGATCAACGAACGGATAATTGCCCGGCTCCGGAATCACCAGATCGAACACGGCGCCGGCTCCCGGTCCGACGGTATAGGTCGAGACGCCGCTCAGCGCGTGCGCCGCATCGCCGTCGGGATAAACCTTGTCGAACATCGCACCGATCACGTGAAACGAGCTCCACAGGTCCGGACCCGCATCGACGAAATAAATCCGCACCCGCTTGCCCGCCGTCACCGGCAACGGATGATCGCGATATTGGAACGCGGCGCCGTTGAACACCACTTCGTCGGGGCGCTCCTGCTTCATCTTTTCGAAATCGGGGCCCATCAGATTGCCGGAAACCTGCCGCGTGTACCACTCGCCTTGTACGATTACGTAGCTTTCAGCGGCCGGTGGCAGCGGTTTTGCCGGATCGACGACCAGCGCGCCATACATGCCGTTGCCGATATGCAGCAATACCGGCGGCGTGCCGCAATGATACAGAAATGCGCCGGGGACGTTCGCGACGAATGAGAACTTGATCGACTTGCCCGGCTGCACCTCGATGTAATGCTTGCTGGGCGGCGTTATCGCGGCATGGAAGTCGATCGAAT
>JBDZVW010000111.1:0-8208 GCA_040255885.1 Betaproteobacteria bacterium | reverse complement strand
ATCTGCATCTGCCCGGCCGCGGCATTGCCGATGCGCACCGGTGACGCGCCCTGATAGCCGGGCAGCCACGGAATCTCCCATTCGTCGAGACGGCGCTCGCCGGAGATGCCGTAGAGTATCTGCAGATCGGCCGGCCGCCCCGCCACCGCGCGCAGCAGCCATTCGCGCCACGCTTGCGCTTCGTTCTGAAAGCCCGCGATCAGCAGCGCGTAAAGTGTAAACGTTGCATCGCGCAGCCAGCAGAAACGGTAATCCCAGTTGCGCACGCCGCCAAACTGTTCCGGCAGCGATGTCGTGGGCGCGGCGACGATGCCGCCGGTCGGTGTGTAGGTAAGCGCCTTCAGCGTGATCAGCGAGCGCAGCACCTGCGGCCGCCATTTGCCCTGATATACGCAGCGCGCCGCCCATTCCTGCCACCACAGCACGGTCGAATGAATTGCTGCCAGCGGGTTGATCGGTAATGGCGGCTGCTGGTGCGACGGAAAATGCGACAGCACGAACGGCACCACTTCGCCTTTCCGGACCGTGAATTCGGCGACAGTGGTCATGTCGCGGCCGTGCGTGATCACCGGCGTATGGAATTCCACCGAGTCGGGACCGGCGGTGGCGACGATGCCGCCGTTGAGGTGCCGCACCCATGGCACGACCGAGCCATAGTCAAAACGGATTACCAGTTCCATTTCCATTTTTACGCGACCCGACAACCCTTCGACCACGCGCACCACGTCGGAGCGCCCTTCCCACAGCGGCATGCAATCGGTTATCCGCACCGTTCCGCCCGCGGTCTTGAATATCGTGTCGAGCACCAGCGTCGAATCGCGGTACGAACGGCTGACCGACTTGATCGCACCGGCCGGCGCCAGCCGCCAGCGGCCGTGGCGCGGCTCGCCCAGCAGCGCCGCGAAACACGCGCCGGAATCGAAGCGCGGCAGGCACAGCCAGTCGATCGAGCCGTCGTTGCCGACCAGTGCCGCGGTGCGCGTGTTGCCAATCAGCGCATAGTCTTCAAGCTTCAATGCCATTCTGCGGTCTCTCCTTTCGGTTCATCTTCATTTTTCGAAAAAGGCGAAATCGGGCATTTCGATGCACACGCGACCTTCACCCCCTGTCCCGAACTTTCATGCGAGATTCCGTCATGCCGCCGGAAACAGCAGCGCGCCCGGGAAGCGCGCGAACAATCCGGCCGCCGGAATCGTCCGGGCACCCGGCGCGCACGACAGCGACGCGCCGGTCAGCGCGTCGTTCCACGCGTCCGGCGCACCGTCCGGAATTTCCACCACGGTGTCATGCCACGCTTCGGCCGGCAATGGCCATGCGCCATCGGAACCGAGCCCGGCGAACAACCGTGGCACCGCCGTAATGCTCCACTCCCCCTGATGATACCGCGCAAACGCGCACACATGGTCGGCTCCCGCGCCCCGTGTCCGCAGCGACAGATAGCCACCGTCGCAAAACAGCGCTTCGTGATGGCGCCGCGCGCGCAGCATGCACAGGTTCAGGTAAAGCTTGATGCGTCCGTCATCGATCGTGTCGAGCAGTTGCGCCACCCGTGTCGCGCGCTTCGCCCCATCCATTTCGGCCACGCATCGCACGTCGTCGAGCAGGCGCCGCCGCAGCTCGAAGTCCACCGCACGGCGATTGTCGGGATCGACCAGGCTGAAGTCCCACATTTCACTGCCCTGGTAAATATCCGGAACACCGGGTGAGGTCAGCTTCAGCAGTGTCAGCGCCAGGCTGCTCAGCATGCCGAGGCGCGAAATCTGCCGCTGAAACGGGATGAAATCGGCGAGAAACGGGCTTGTCTCTGCAGCGGCGACCAGCGCCTGCACGAACGTGCTGACCGCGTCCTCGTATTCGGTATCCGGATTGAGCCAGCTGCTGTGAAGCTTCGCCTCGCGCACCGCCTTCAGCATGTAATCGGTGACACGTTCCGCCAGCGCCGCGCGCATCGCGGCATCCGCGTCAACGGGCGGCCACACGCCGATCAGCGTCTGATACAGCAGGTATTCATCGTTCGCCGACGGCGCGCGCACGCCATCGACGACACGCAGCTTGCCGCGGTTCACCTTGCGCCAGCGCCGCAGGTGCAGGCGCCACAGCGCCGGCATCTCGGACAACGCGCCGATGCGCGTGCGCACGTCCTCGGCGCGCTTGCTGTCGTGCGTCGACGTCGCCAGCATCGTGTGCGGCCAGTTGCGCGCGCGGTCCTGGCTCGCCGCATGAAACGCCGCCAGCGAGATGCCGAACTCGCGCGGATCACCGCCGACGTCGTTGAGCGCAACCAGCCGCTGATAGCGATAGAACGCGGTGTCCTCATTGCCCTTCGCCGTCACCGGTGCGGTGAACTGCTGGAACTTCATCGCGAACGCGACCACCGCGTCGCGATAGCCGGCGCCGTGGCCGGCACCGGCATCTGTCGTCAGCAGGCCGCGCACGAAATCGAGCACGCTGAGTTCACCGGCGCGGCTGAGTTTCTTCGCCGCCTCGACCGCCCAGTTGATGAAACGGCGATCCTCGTCCGCGGCGCCGTCGCCGCTGACGTAGGTGCGATAGACCGGAAAGCAGGCGGCGACCTCGGCCAGCGCGTCGCGCAGACTGTTGAGCGTGAAATCGCAGGTGTGCCGGTCCATGCGCGCGATACGCCATGCGCGGTTGGCGAGCATGTTGAGCTCGGCCGCCAGGCTCACATTCATGATTAGATGCTTCGAGCGGTGCAGCACCTCACCGTAATCGAGCGCCTCACCGATGAAGCCGCGATAGATGCGCGCCAGCTTCGTCGCGGCCGCGGCATCGACGAACAGGCCGTTGACCAGATTCGCGAAGCGGTAGCCGGTGGTGCCGTGCACCGGCCAGCGCTGCGGCAGACGCTCGTAGCTGGCGGTGATCTTTTCGACGGTCAGGTACAGCGGCAGCGGTGCCGTTTCGGATGATGCCGTAGTCACCCCGTCGCCGTGATCGCCGCCGGCACGCTGCTGCAGCCGCCCGCAGTACTGCACCGGATCGTACAGCCCGTCGACGTGATCGACACGCAGCGCATCGACCTTGCGCTGTGCCACCAGATCAAGCACCAGACGATGCGTCGCATCGAACACCTCGCGCCGCTCCATGCTCAGCGCCGCGAGATCGTTGACGTCGAAAAAGCGCCGGTAGTTGATGTCGTCGGACGCGGTGCGCCAGTACGCGAGACGCCACGCCTGTGCCGTCAGCAACCGGTCGAATGCGTCGAAGCTTTGGGCGTCACCCGGCGCGCCGTTCAGTGCATCGGCGTTTTCAGCGACGAACTCGGCGACGGTCGGCGACGCCGCGCACAGCGCCGCCAGCCGCCGCTTCAGTTCCGCGGCGTCGCGCGCGCGGTCGGTCTTGCGCTGCCGTACTGCGGTGTCGCGCCGCGGCAGCCGGCCGAAGGCGTCGACCAGCGCCTGCAGCTCGATCAGCGCCGCATCGCCGGCACCCAGCCGCGACGCCAGCCGCTCGATGCGGTAACCGAGGATGCGTGGATATTCACGCGGGTCAACCGGACATTCGTGCTCGTAATAATGCACGCCGAACGCACCGCCAGCCTGGTCGAAAACCAGTTTCAGGTCGCCGCTTTCGAGCACGTCGCCATACTGCGCGCCGAGCACCGGCAGCAGCACCTTGCCACGCAACTGCTCGTTCTGCGGCTGCCAGTCGATATCGAAAAAGCCGGCATAGCGTGACGCCGGCCCGTGTTCGAGCACGTCGAGCCACCATGCGTTGCCGGCGCCAAGCACGCCGATGTGATTGGGCACGATGTCGAGCATCAGCCCCATCCCGTGCGCGCGCAGCGCCGTCACCAGCGTTTCGAAACCCTCTGCGCCGCCCAGTTCCGGGTTGAAGGCATTGTGATCGGTGACATCGTAGCCATGACGGCTGCCGGGACGCGCGCTGAAGACCGGCGACGCGTAGCAGTGACTGACACCGAGCGCATGCAGATACGGCACCAGCTGTGCCGCCTGCGAAAAAGTGAAGTCGCGGTGCAGCTGCAGGCGGTAGGTGGCGCGCGGGATGCGCGCCGCCGCTGCGCCGCGCGTGCCGCGCAGCGCCCAGGTCAGCGCCGCGATATGCTGATCATCCGCCCAGCGCTCGAGATCGAACGACAGCCTGCGGCGCCAGTTCGGATAGGCATCGCCGCTCGCCGGCAGGTTCACCTGTTCAATCTGACCCAGCATGTCTTCCGGCTGGATCATCAGGATTTTTGCCGGCGTACGCGCCAGAAACACCTGCACCGCGCGCGCCAGTGCGGCGTCCATGTCGGGATGCCGCGCCGGATCGTCGTCGCCGGCGGGCCACAGCCCGTCGCGCGCCAGCGCCTGCAGCAGGCGCGGACGGTCGCGCGTGCGTCCTTCGATTTGCGCATCGCGTACTGTCGGCGACGGAAACAGCTCGAGCCGCTCGCGTGCATCGAGATCGCTGCCGCGCCACCAGCCGGCGAGCGTCGGCAGATCGTGCGTGCTGGCCGCCACCACGGCCAGCGACCGGTACTCGGATGGTGCCTTGAACGCGCCGTCCGGCGTGCGTTCGAAATACAGCGGCCGGTACGAAAAGATCCGTTGCGGCGGCAATGCCTCGCGCACCCTGTCCGGAACGGTGCCGAGATCCTCGCCAATCACCAGGCAGCGGTTGCGCCGGCTCTCCAGCGCCAGGATGCCGAGCAGGTCCTGAAACGGATAGGCGACGTAGGCGCCGTCGGCCGGGCCGGCGCCGCGCGGCACCCAGAACAGGCGTGCCAGGCTCATCACGTGGTCGATGCGCAACGCACCGGCGTGCCGCATGTTCGCGCGCAGCAGCGCGATGAACGGCTGATAGGCGGATGCAATCAGCCGCTGCGGGATGAACGGCGGCAATCCCCAGTCCTGACCGCGCAGGTTGAAATCATCGGGCGGCGCGCCGGCGCTGGCGTCCAGCGCATACAGCTTGCGCTCAAACCAGGTTTCGGCGCCGCCACGGTCCGCGCCCAGCGCCAGGTCGCGGTAGAGCCCGACCGTCAGGCCCCGCTGCGCAATGCATTCGCCGGCCGCGGCGAGTTGCAGTTCCGCTTGCCATTGCAGATATTCGAAAAACGTCACGCGTTGCCGGTTGTCGCGCGCGAACGCCTGCACGTCGGCGGAATCCGGATCACGATAGGGTTCAGGCCAGTCATGCCAGCCGCATACGGCGGCATCATGCCGCCGGAAATGTTCATTCAGCGCGTCGAATAGCGCCAGTGTGTGCAATGCGCCGCCGCGTTGCGCGGCCCATGCGTGGAACGCAGCACCACGATCGCTGCCGCCATCGAGATGGCGTTCGCTGAAATTGCGATACAGCATCTCCAGCACTTCGAATTTAGCGTTCGCAACTTCTGCGTAATCGATCAGCTCGCCACTGCGCAACGTCGCCAGCCGTGCCTGGAACGCGTCCGACACGACGCGTTCGCGTGCCGCAGTGCATTCAGCAAAGTCGGCGACGGCTTCAACATCGAGATACAGCACATTGAGGAACATGCGGCTCGACGGACTGTACGGACTGGCGTGCGCCGGATTGGCCGGGAACAGCGCGTGCAGCGGATTGACGCCGACGATGCCGGCGCCGGCGTCGGCGGCGAACCGCGCCAGATCGCGCAGGTCGGTGAAATCGCCGATGCCCCAGTTGCGCGCGGAACGCAGCGCATAGAGCTGCGCCGCCGGCCCCCAGGTGCGCCCGTCACCGTCCAGTGCCGCCGGCAGGTGGCAGTCATCCGGCGCGACGATCAGCGACATCGCAGCGCCTTCAAGCTCGAGCCGGTGATAGCCGGCCGGCGGTGTCAGCGGCAGCGTGAACAGGTGGCGCCCGTCCTGAAGCGGCAGCGATGACGGTCGCAGGTCGCCGCTGTGCTGAGCGCCATCTTCGAGCGTGAGCGTCCAGCGCCGCGGTCGAGCGGCCGGCCCCAGCGCGATCCGCGGTGCGCCGGCGGATTCACGCACCACCTGCACCGGCGGCAGCGCGCGCTCCCGGCCGCCTATCCCGATGCCGCGGACAAGTTCTTCGCAATCGGACGCACGACCCGCCGCGATTCCCATCGCACCGAGCAGCGCCCGTTTCGATGCAGCCGACACCTGATGCACGTTGCCCCAGATGTCATGGTACTGCGGCGAAATGCCGCACGCCGCGCACAAGCGCTCGAACGCGGCGTCATTCTCCATCGCGCGTTCCTTCGCGCTCATCGAGGTACCAGCCGACGGACCACGGCATCAGATATTCCCCGACTTGCACGAATGCATGTTCGCCGGGATGAGCGTACAGCAGCCGGCCGGCCGGCGCTTCGATGCCGCGGCCGAGATCGGCACCGAGATGCGCGATCAGGCTCAGCTCGCTGCCGTCGCCGAGCCGCCATTGCACGAGCAGGCCATGCTCGCCGAGCGTCCGGAAACGGGCGTGCCCGCCCGGCATGTCGCACAGGCGCGGCGCGATCTCGCGCGTCCGCAGCGCCAGCAGTTGCCGATGAAATTCGAGCCGGCCGCGATGCGACGGGCGCGCGACGTCGGCCCAGTCGAGCTGCGACGCGCTGAACGCCGTGACGGCATTCGGATCCGGAATACGGCTGCGCGCCGCCGCATCCGAAAACTGCGGGAAGCGCGCGAATTCCGCCCGTCGGCCCTGCGCGACCTTGTGCGCCAGGTCGGGACCGAAATCACAGAAGAACAGGAACGGCTGCGGCGCGCCCCATTCTTGTCCCATGAACAACAGCGGCGGCTGCGGCGCCAGCAGCAGGATCACGGTCAGCGCATCGAGCGCCTGCTGCGGCGCCAGCGCGTTCAGGCGCTCGCCGAATGCACGGTTGCCGATCTGATCGTGGTTCTGCAGAAAGCCGACGAACGCGGCCGGCGGCAGCTGCGCGCTCGGCCCGCCGCGCCGGGCGCCTTGTCTGAAAGGCGACAGCTCGCCCTGATATGCAAATCCTTCGGCAAGACAGCGCCCCAGACGTTGCAGCGGCTGCTCCGCATAATCCACGTAATAACCGCCGCGCTCGCCGCTCGCGATCACGTGCAGCGCATGATGCACATCATCGTTCCATTGCGCGGTGTAGGCGCGCGGGCCGCCATCATCGCCACGCGCCAGGTAGCGCGCTTCGTTCGCATCGTTTTCCAGCACCAGGTGAATCTGCCGCTCGCGTCCCGGTCCGTCGCGCACCGCCGCGGCGAGCTCGTTCAGGATGTCCGGCTCGGATTCGTCGACGATCGCATGCACCGCGTCGAAACGCAGGCCGTCGCAGTGATATTCGTCCAACCAGTAGAGTGCGTTGTGAATGAAAAAATCGCGTACCGTGCGGCTGTGCGGACCGTCGAAATTGATCGCATTGCCCCACGGCGTGTGATGGCGGCTGGTGAAAAACTGCGGCGCGTAGAGATGCAGATAGTTGCCGTCCGGTCCGAAATGGTTGTAGACGACGTCGATGAACACCATCAGCCCGCGTGCATGCGCAGCGGCGACCAGCCGCTTCAAGTCGTCCGGCTCCCCGTAGCAGCTGTCGGGCGCAAACGGCAGCACGCCGTCATACCCCCAGTTGCGCGCGCCCGGAAAATCGGCGACCGGCATCAGCTCGACGGCGGTAACGCCGAGTGTCGCCAGATGATCGAGCCGCTCACAGACACCAGCGAACGTGCCGGCCGGCGTAAACGCGCCGACGTGCAGTTCGTAGATCACCGCCTCGTGCCACGCCCGTCCGCGCCATGCGCCGTCTTCCCACTCCCACGCCAGCGGATCGATCACCTCGCTCGCATCATGCACGTCCTGCGGCTGCCGGCGCGACGCCGGATCCGGCACCAGCAGTCCGCCATCGATGCGAAAGCGATAGCGGCTGCCGGCCGCCGCCTGCGGCGTGGTCAGCGCGAACCAGCCTGCGTCCGGTCCCGACAGTGCATCCATCGGCAGAAAGCGGTGGCCCGCTTCTTCCTCGAGATAAAGATCAACCCTGCCGGCGGCCGGCGCCCACAACCGGAAGCGCACACCATCCTCCTGCAGCTGTGCCCCGAACGGCATGCTATGCCGCAGCCGCATGCTCCGTCTCCGCCTCGGTGGCCGCGTCATGCCGGTGCACCAGCATCAGCAGCGCCAGCGTGCGCGCTTCCAGCGGATAGGTGGCGCCGAACTCGAAGTTGCCGCGCGACTTGAGCCCGGACTCGAATCCGGTGTCGAGCAGCGCCCGCCAGTATGCACGTTCACCGATCGTCG
>JBDZVW010000463.1:0-2217 GCA_040255885.1 Betaproteobacteria bacterium | reverse complement strand
AGAAGCCGTCGCAGGTGGCGCAGCCGGACACGCCGCGGCCCATGAATTTTTCTTCAGACGGCAGGCCGAGATACATCGCGGACGCACCGGTGGCGATGATCAGGGCATCGCAGGTATAGGTGGTCTGGTCGCCGGTCAGGCTCAACGGTGTCTTGTCCAGCGCCACGCTGTGGATGTGGTCGAAGAGGATTTCGCTACCGAAGCGTTCGGCGTGGCGGCGAAAGCGTTCCATCAACTCCGGTCCCTGCACGCCGTCGGCATCGGCCGGCCAGTTGTCGACGTCGGTGGTCGTCATCAACTGGCCGCCCTGGGCCAGCCCGGTCACCAGCACCGGCTTGAGATTAGCGCGCGCGGCATAGACCGCGGCAGTGTAGCCGGCCGGCCCGGATCCGAGGATCAGCAGGCGGCAATGTCTGGTTTCCTGGCTCATGGTATTTGAATGACGTGGGTACAAATCGGACAAAACCAAGAATCTAGCAGTTTGCGGCGTGCGCTGTCGAGCCGTGACGGATTCCCTGACTCTTATTGGAGAGCCGTTATATAATTCCGCAATTCATTGAAACGACAAGCATAACCTGGGAGGGAACGGATGGGGTCGCCGCCGCAGGCGAAGGCGTGGATGATATTGGCGGCGATACCGCTGATGCTGGCGGCGCCGCTATTCGCGCACGCCCGCGGCGCGCCGGCCATGGGTTTGCGTCTGGCGGCCGCCGATCCCGCTCCGGCGCCCGTATCATCGCCGGCGGCGCTTACATTCGAGATCAAGCACTTCGACGTCGCCGGCAACACGCTGCTGACCGCGTCCGACTTGCATAGCCTGCTCACACCGTATACCGGCAAGGGCCGCGATTTCGGCGACGTGCAGCGCGCGCTGGAGGCGCTGCAGAAAGCGTACGCGGACCGCGGATATGGCGCCGTGGCGGTGACGCTGCCGGAACAGACACTCGAAAACGGCGTCGTCCGTTTCAACGTGATCGAGACCCGCATTGCACAGGTCAACGTCGAAGACAATCATTTTTTCGACGCGTCCAACATCCGCGCCGGCCTGCCCACGTTGCGCGCCGGCACGGTGCCGAATTCGCGCGACATCGCGACCAACCTGCGCGTCGTCAACGACAATCCGGCCAAGCACGTCGCGGTGGTGCTGCAGCCCGGAGACCGCGACGGCACTGCCAACGCAGCGGTGAAGGTGCGCGACAGCGATCCGCAGCGATACAGCGTGACGCTGGACAACACCGGAACCTCGGACACCGGGCGTTTCCGGCTCGGCCTGGCGTATCAGAACGCGAACCTGTTCGATCGCGACCAGGTGCTTACCGCGCAGTTCATCACCAGCCCCGACAATCCGAACAAGGTCAACGTGTTCGGGCTCGGCTACCACGTGCCGCTGTATGCGCATGACGCGTCGATCGATGCCGTTGCCGGCTATTCCAGCGTCGACTCGGGCGTGGTGCAGGACCTGTTCGTCGTGAGCGGCAAGGGCTCGATTTTCGCACTGCGCTACAACCAGTATCTGCCGCGTTTCGCCGACATCGACCAGCAACTCAGCTTCGGCGTCGACTACCGCAGCTATCGCAACAACGTCACCACGGTCGGCTCCAGCACGCAACTGGTGCCGGACATCGCGATTCATCCGTTCAGTCTGACTTACAGCGGTCACTGGCTGGGCGACGCGAGCCAGATCGATTTTTATGCCGGCGTCAGCCAGAACCTGTTCCCGGGAGGCAACGACGACAGCGGCAGCGATTTCGACGCAGTACGGGTCGGCGCCAAGGCCGGCTACCGCATCTACCGCGCCGGGCTCGACTATTCACGCCTGCTGCCGCACGACTGGCAGGCGCGGGCGTCGTTCACCGCGCAGTACACGAACAATGCGCTGGTGCCGGGCGAGCAGTTTGCGCTCGGCGGCGCCAACAGCGTGCGCGGGTTTCCGGAACGCTATTTTGCCGACGACAAGGGCTACCGCAGCAGCTTCGAGCTATATACGCCGAACGTGGCATCGAAGCTCGGCTGGGACGCAATGAGCTTACGCTTTCTGACGTTCTATGATACTGGCTGGGTCGGGCGCAATCTCGTCCAGTCCGGAGAAAATCCGGGCGGCGGACTGGACAGCGTCGGCGTCGGACTGCGCGTGGCAGTGCATGAAAAGCTTTTCATGCGCATGGATTTTGCGCAAGTATTGCACGACGGCAGCCAGATCAACGGTCCCGACGGGCG
>JBDZVW010000110.1:0-8254 GCA_040255885.1 Betaproteobacteria bacterium | reverse complement strand
CCGACAGGTAGCCCCGTGCGGGGGCCCCGGGGCCACGGGGCGCCGAAGTGGGGCGGCCGCCGACACGGATTTCGCCGCCATCCGGCTCCAGAAACCCGGCGATCAGCCGCAGCGTCGTCGTTTTTCCGCATCCGGACGGGCCCAGCAAGCACACCAGCAACCCCTTGTCGATCTCCAGCGTCACGTTGTCGACGGCGGTCAATGCGCCGTAGCGTTTCGTCAGGCCCGATAATTCCAGAAAGCTCATAGGCTCCGCCTTTTGTTTTGAAGCAACCCGGCGTCAGTGTCCGGCCGGCGCCACGTCACGCGGCCCGCCGCTTCGGTGTCCGCCCCAGTCCGGGAAGATTATTGGCCAGTATGATGATCGCAAACGACACCACCAGCAGCAGCAGTCCAAGCACCGAGATGGCGCCCAGGTCATCGCTTTCATTGAGGTTGTAGATCATCACCGAAATGAGCTTGGTGTTCGCGGTCGTCAGCAGGATCGCCGCGGACAGCTCGCGGATGGTGCCGACGAAAACGAAGCACCACGTCGCAATCACGCTGGTGCGCAGCAGCGGCGCGGTAATGCGGCGCAGCGTGCCGAGACGGCTGGCACCGAGAATGCGGCTGGCTTCCTCCAGTTCCGTGTGGATGCCGTGAAACGCGGCCGACATCTGCTGGTAGGCGGCCGGCATGCCGATCGTCACGAAACACAGCAGCAGAATCCACAATGTGCCGTAGAGGCGCAGCGCCGGCTGCGAATACGACAGGAAGAAGCCGACGCCGAGCACGATGTTCGGGATCGCGATCGGCGCCGTTGCCAGCAGGCCGAGCAGCCGCGAACCGCGCACCGTGTTGCGTGACACCATGTAGGCGGCCATCAGCGCGATCGCAGTGCCGACGGTGGCCGACAGGATGCCGAGAAGGAAGGTGTTCCACATCGCCAGCCGCGTGGCTGAATACTCGACGAATACGAATTTGAAATGCTCGAGCGTCAGGTTGCTCAGATTGAGCACGTCCGAAACGCGATGCGTGATCGCGGTCTTGATCAGCGCCAGGCACGGCAGCACCACCGTCAGCGACAGCACGATCACCGCGAACGCGATCGCCAGCGGCTTCCACTTGCGCAGACGCGTGATGCGCGGCGCGCCGCTTTTGCCGCCCAGCACCGTGTAACCCTTGCGCCCCAGTATCCAGCTTTTTCCCTGCAACAGAAACACCGTGATCACCAGCAGCGGCATCGACGTCGCCGCCGCCAGCTCGAGATGCGGCGGATACTGGAACATGCTCCAGATCTTGGTGGTGACGACGTCGAAACCGGCCGGCAGCGCCAGAATGGCGGGCGCGCCGAACATTGTCAGAGTCTGCAGCATCGCCACCAGCGACCCCGCCAGGATTGCCGGCAACACCAGCGGAATCGTGACACGGCGCAGCGTCGTCAGCATTCTGCCGCCGAGGATGGCGGACGCGTCCTCCAGATCGGACGGCACACGATCAAGGCCGTTGGCGACGAGCGTGAAAACGTACGGAAACGTATAGCACGCGATGACCAGGATCAGCCCGGTCATCGTATACACGTTCAGAAGATGATAGGAACGCGGTGCGCCCGCCAGGTAGCGGTACACCTCGTTGATCAAACCGCTGTTCGGCGCCGCCAGGATTTCCCACGCGATCGCGCCGAGAAACGGCGGCGTGACGAACGACGCCATCACCAGCGCCCGCACGATACGCTGGCCGGGAAAGTCGGTGCGCGCCACCAGCCACGCCAGCGGCGTCGCAACGATGCAGCACAATATCCCGACGCTGATCGACATGCCGATCGAACGCAGATACGGCTGCAGCATGCGCGAATCGGTAAACAGCGTGATGTAATTGCCGAGCGTGAGAACGCCGTGCGGGTCGACCACGCTGTAATACACCAGCCACGCCAGCGGCAGCGCGATCAGAAAGATCAGCCCGCCGGCGAGTACAAAAAAGGTCGGCTTGAAGAGGTCGAAATGCAGGCGCGGCCGCCGATCGATGGCGGCCGCTGCCTGTCCGTAGCTCGCGGACTTCACGGGCTATCCTTCATGTTCGATGACCGGCACGCCGGGAGCCCGGCGTCCGCCGGCGGGCGGCGCACCGCGCAATGGAGCAGTGCGACGCTCCCGGCCATGATGGTTTCTCAACCGCCGAAATACGACGCGTACTTCTTCTTGATGGTATCGACCTCTTTTTCAAGTTGCGCCGGGTCCGAATGCAGCAGCTTGATCTTCGACAGCGGTGTACGCCCCTTCGGATCCTTCACGTTGGGGTTGAAGGAACGCAGCCCACCCTCGTCCACCAGCAGTTGCTGGGCCGGGGTCGAAAATATGTAGTGGTAGAACAGACGCGCGGCATTGGGATGCGGCGCATGCGCGAGAATGCTGGCGTTGCCGCTGATCAGCGGGGTGCCTTCGACCGGATAGATTTCCTGGATCGGAGAGCCGGATTCCCGCAGCACGAAAACGATGTATTCGGAGCCGTCCATCATGACCGCACGTTCGCCCTGCGCGACCTTCTTCGGCGGCACCGTCGCCGACTGCACCTGCATCACGTCCTGCTCGCTCAATTTCTTGAAATAATCCCAGCCGAGAAGATGGCTGAGGTCGAAGGTCTCGGTCATGATGGTGCCGCTGTACGCCGGATGCCCCTTGACGATCTTGCCTTTCCATTCCGGCTTCAGCAGCTCCTTGTAGCCTTTCGGCGCGTCGGCTTTCTTGACCAGGCTGGTGTTGTAAGCCATCACCGAAAGCGTCGCACGAACGACCGCATAGTCGCCATCCGGATCCTTCTCGTCCTTCGGATAATCGACGATGTCGTCGGGCACCGCAGGCTGCAGCCAGCCTTTCGCCTTGAGATCGACGAACTGCACCGCATCCGACGCTTCATACACGTCGGCATTGTAGATCTTGCTGCCGTACTCCTGATTGATCCGTTGAAAATTGCGTTCGGCGCCGGACCGTTCGAGTTCCACGCTGATGCCGGGATATTTCTTTTCGAACGCGTTGGCGAGTTTCTGCGCGACCTTGAGCCCGATCGACGTATAGAACGACACCTTGCCTTCTTTTTGTGCCGCCTTGATCAATTGCGGCGTCACCTTGTATGGCGCCGGAGCTGTTGCCCATGACACGCCGGCGCACATCGATGCACAGGCCAGCGTTGCGACAATTGCCGATTTCTTCAACAGCATGACAACCTCCTCCTGTTATTGACTGGGGACTGGACTTTACTGCACGGGCACGCGACTACCTCGCGTCCCGACATATTTTAGGGTGATACCCGGCTTCACGAACGTGCAGGCTGATGCGCCGGCAACTGTCTGAATTATTGTAGTCCATCGACAATGTACAATACAACAACGCGCGGCACGTTTAACGCCATTACTCAATTTTCAGACAGCAACCCTGGAGACACCGAATTATGCCGGAACAGAATGCAGTCACGCAAAAAATAGTCGAATTCATCGAACACGTGCGGTTCGCCGATCTGCCGCCCGAGGCGCTCGACATCGGCCGCCGCTGCATGCTGGATACGTGCGGCCTGTACGCGGCGGGAACCACCGAGCGCGCGGTACAGATTCTGATCGAAGACGCGCGTGCCACCGGCGGCCGCGCGGATGCCGCACTGCTGACCGGAAAAGACGCCAAGGTGCCGGCGCCGCTGGCCGCGCGGGTGCTCGGAACCGCCGGCCATGCCCATGACTGGGATGACACGCAGGTCAGCGGCGATCCCGCTCATGCATACGGGCTGCTGACGCACCCGTCGGTGCCGCCGCTGACTGCGGCGCTGACCACCGCGCAAACGCTCGGCGGCGTGTCAGGCAAGGATTTGATGCTGGCATTCCAGACCGGGTTCGAAGTCGAATGCAAGATTTCGGACTGGATGCTGCCGGATCACTATCGCCGCGGCCATCACAGCAGCGGCACCGTCGGAACTTTCGGTGCGTGCGCTGCCGCTGCCAAGCTGCTCGGACTCAAGGGCGACAAGCTGGCGTTCGCGCTCGGCATCGCCGCCAGCCTGGCCGCCGGCATCCGCTGCAATTTCGGCACCATGACCAAACCGCTGCACGTCGGGCGCGCGGCGGAGAACGGCGTGACCGCGGCATTGCTGGCGCAGCGCGGATTCACCGCCGACCCGGCGGCGCTCGACGGCCGCTGGGGCTTCATGCAGGTGCTCGGCGGCGGCCACTCGCCGGAAAAGGTGACGGCCGGTCTCGGTAATCCGCTGACCATCGTGTCGCCGGGTGTCAGCATCAAGCCCTATCCGTCCGGCATCCTGACTCATCAGGCGATGGATGCACTGCTCGAACTGGTGACGGAACACGACTTGAAGCCGGCAGATGTGAAAAGCATCAAGTTTTACGCGGCCAGCAATATCCTGGAACCGATCCGCTATGCGCTGGCGACGAACCATCTGCAGGCGAAGTTTTCGATGCAGGCACTGCTGGCGATGATCGTGCTGCGGCGCCGCGCCGGTCCGCGCGAATTCACCGACGCATTCGTCGGTGGAGCGGACATGCAGGCGATGCAGAAACGCATCGCAACCATCCACGATCCCGAAATCGAGGCGATGGGCTACGAATGGATCCGCTCGCGGCTGGAGCTCGAAACGACGGATGGCCGCGTGCTGAAAAAAGATGCCGACAAGCGCTATCGCGGCGGTCCGAGCAAGCCGATGACGAACGCCGAAGTCGAAGCCAAATTCCGCGTCTGCACGGACGGGCTGCTGACGTCCGATCAGCAACAGGCAATGATCGCCGCGATCTGGTCGATCGACACACTGGAGGACGTTTCGATACTGCTGGATACGCTGGGCCGCGTCGAAGACAGGCTGGCCGCCCGCGAGCCGGCATGACAATGACCCTGGCGGGATTTTAGATCACGCCGGAGCAGCCGACATGCACTCGGCGGACGTACTGAGCGCGCTGTGGCGCGATGCCGGCTGTGCCGAAGCGGCGCTGGCGACGATCGAACTGAGCGGTGCGGAACCGGTGCTGCCCTCCTCTTTCGCCGTCGGCACTGCGGCGCAGACCAGCATCGCCGCGTCGGCGCTGGCGGCGGCGGAATTGTGGCGGCTGCGCAGCGACCGGCGGCAACACGTCGGCGTCGACATGCGCGACGCGGCGGTCGAATTTCGCAGCGAGCGTTATTTTCGTGTCGATGGCAAGCCGCCGCGCGACTATTACGACGCGATCATCGGCATGTATCGCTGCGGCGACGGGCGCTGGGTACGCATTCACACGAATTTTCCGCATCATCGCGACGGCGCGCTGGCGCTGCTCGGCTGCAAGGACGATCGCGCAGCGGTGCAGCGCGCACTTGACGGCTGGCACGCGGAAACATTCGAAACCGAGGCGGCAAACGCCGGGCTTGCAGTGGCGATGATGCGCTCCTTCGCCGAGTGGGATCAGCATCCGCAGGGCGTAGCCGTTGCCGCACTGCCACCGCTGTCGTTCGAGAAAATCGGCGAGGCGCCGGCCAAAACACTGCCGCACGCCGACCGTCCGCTGCGCGGCATTCGCGTGCTCGATCTCACTCGCGTGATCGCCGGACCAGTGTGCGGGCGCACGCTGGCCGCGCATGGCGCCGACGTGCTACTCGTCACCGCCGCGCATCTGCATGCGATCGGGCCGCTGGTGATCGACACCGGCCAGGGCAAGCTGTCGTGCCACGTCGATTTGCGTACGGCTTCGGGACGCGCAACGATGCAGGCGCTGGTGCGCGACGCCGACGTGCTGGTCCAGGGCTACCGGCCGGGCGCATTGCAGGCGCTCGGCTTCGGTCCCGAGGAAGCAGCGCGCATCCGCCCCGGCATCGTCTATGTATCGCTGTCCGCGTACGGCCACGATGGCCCGTGGGCCGGCCGGCATGGTTTCGATTCACTGGTGCAGATGGCCGCCGGCATCGACGATGCCGAAGCGAAGGCGGCCGGCATTGCCGACGGCCCGAAAGTGCTGCCGGCGCAGGTGCTGGATCATGCGACCGGCTATCTGATGGCATTCGCCGTAATGGCCGCGCTGGCGCGCCGCACCACCGATGGCGGCAGCTGGCATGCGCGCCTGTCGCTGGCGCAGACTGCGCACTGGCTGCGCAGCCTGGGACGGGTCGACGGCGGGCTGGACTGTCCCGATCCGTCATTCGACGACGTGCGTGATCGGATTGAAGAAAGCGATTCGGGTTTCGGACGGCTGACCGCAGTCCGCCATGCGGCGCTGCTTTCGGAAACACCGGTAGGTTTCGAGCGGCCGTCGGTTCCGCTCGGCACGCACCAACCGCAGTGGCCGTGAAGCGGCGTGTCAAAGCGGCCCGCTCCAACCGTATCGTCCGCTCCTGGCATCTCGTAACGGAAACAGGAAGAGGACACGAAATTACATATTCCAAAACACTATAAAATAATAGGTCAATATTCTTTGTAGGAATAGCAAGCGCTCGGTAGAATCCGGACTTTGCAACCCGTCCGAAAGCCACACGAATGAGCCGCTTGACAATTCAAACCATCGACAGCGCGCCCGCAGAAGCGCGCGAGCGTCTGGCCGCCGCCCGCAAGAGCAACGGTTTTCTTCCCAATCTGCTGGGCGTCCTGGCCAATGCGCCGGTTGCGCTCGAGACCTATCAGACGGTCAGCGCGATCAACGCCCGCAGCGGCCTGTCGGCCGCCGAGCGCGAAGTGGTGCAGATCACCGCTGCGGTACGCAACGGTTGCGGTTTCTGCACCGCCGGCCACACCAAGATTGCACGCAACAAGCTGCAGTTGCCCGACGAGCTGGTGGACGCGCTGCGTCACACCACGGCGCCCGATGACCCGAAACTCGCGTCCCTGGCGTCGTTCACGCTGGCGGTGATCGACAAGAAAGGCCAGGTGAGCAATGCCGAGCTGCAGAACTTCCTGGCGGCCGGCTATACCCAGGCCAACGTGCTCGAAGTCGTGCTCGGAGTCAGCCTCGCGAGTCTGTGCAACTATGCGAACAATCTGGCGCAGACGCCGCTCAATCCCGAGCTTCAGCCGTTCGCGCTGGAGCCCAACGAAGCGCTGAACGCCGCCTGAGCAGCAGAACGGAAATTCGTCCGGCAGCGGAAGCCGGATGCGATTACCGTTTTGCGCCAGCGCGCCCGCTGCATCAGAAATCACTGCAATGAGCCAGACCACCGCTCCCGACCTCCCACCGGATGCAATAGCGGCATTGACCCGTACGGAACTGCTGCCGCTGGCCAATGCGATCGACGAGGAAGGACTGTATCCGCTCGCCTACCTGCGCCAGCTCGGTGCGCTTGGCGGATTTCGCGGCGGCGCGACGCGCAAATCTGCCGACCCGGCCTTCGATCTGGCGCACCAGATCGAAATCACCGAGCACGTCGGCAGCGTGTGCGGCTCGACCGCGTTTCTGGTGTGGTGCCAATCGACCTGCGCCTGGTATCTGCTGCACACGCCGAACGAGGCGGCGCGCCGGCGCTATTTCGAACGCGTCGCGGACGGCAAGCTGCTCGCCGGAACCGGGATGTCTAACACCGTGAAGCATCTGGCTGGCATCGAAAAAATCCTGCTGACCGCGAGACGCGACGGCGACGGCTACGTTGTCGACGGCATCCTGCCGTGGGTATCCAACGTCGGCGCCGATCACCTGGTCGTGGTTGCGGCGGAAGTTCCCGGAGACGGCTATGTGATGGTGGCCATCGAAGGCAGTGCAACCCATCTGGAACTCCATCCCTGCCCGGCCTTTTCCGGAATGGAAGGAACGCAGACGCTGAACCTGCGCTTCAGAGGGGTGCGCGTGGCCGCCGACGGTGTGCTCGCCCACCCCCATCAGTTCGCGCGCTACCTGCAGCGCATCAAGGCCGGATTCCTGCTGGGACAGGCGGCGATGGGCTTCGGCGTCACCGCAGGCTGCATCAGGGCGATACACGACAGCAACGCGTTCAGTGCGCACGTCAACGTATTCCTCGACGGGCAGGACAGCGAACTGGCGGCGGAACTGGCCACGCTCAGGACACAGGTCGCGGCGCTGGCGGACCAGGCGCAAACCGGCCTCGCGCCGATGCTGCCGGTGCTCGAACTGCGCGCACGCACCTCGGAGCTGACGCTGAAGGCGGCCAATTCCGCGGTACTGCACGCCGGCGCCAAGGGTTATCAGCGGCGGCATCCCGCCCAGCGGCGCCTGCGTGAAGCGGTGTTCGTCGCGATCGTGACGCCGGCGTTGAAGCATCTGCGCAAGGAGATCCATGATCTCCGCCACCAGCAACACGAGGTCGAGGCC
>JBDZVW010000109.1:0-8268 GCA_040255885.1 Betaproteobacteria bacterium | reverse complement strand
TCGTGATCTTGCTTTCCTTGCCGGTCGCCTTGTCCTTCGCCGACACGTGCAGGATACCGTTGGCGTCAATGTCGAACGTGACTTCGATCTGCGGCATGCCGCGCGGCGCCGGCGGAATGTCGGTCAGGTTGAACTGGCCGAGGCTCTTGTTGCCGGACGCGACATCGCGCTCGCCCTGCAGCACATGGATCGTCACCGCGGTCTGATTGTCTTCGGCGGTCGAGAATACCTGCGTCGCCTTGGTCGGGATCGTGGTGTTCTTCTGGATCAGCTTGGTCATCACGCTGCCCAATGTTTCGATGCCGAGCGACAGCGGCGTCACGTCGAGCAGCAGCACGTCCTTGACGTCGCCCTTCAGCACGCCGCCCTGGATCGCGGCGCCGACGGCGACCGCCTCGTCCGGATTGACGTCCTTGCGCGGGTCCTTGCCGAAGAATTCGCGCACTTTTTCCTGCACTTTCGGCATGCGCGTCTGGCCGCCGACCAGGATCACGTCCTCGATGTCGGAAATTTTGATGCCTGCATCCTTGACCGCGGTACGGCATGGCTCGATGGTGCGCACGATCAGATCCTCGACCAGGCTTTCGAACTTGGCACGCGTGATCTTGACTGCGAGATGCTTCGGTCCCGAGCTGTCGGCCGTGATGTACGGCAGGTTGACGTCGGTCTGCTGCGAGCTGGAGAGCTCGATCTTGGCCTTTTCGGCCGCGTCCTTCAGGCGCTGCAGCGCCAGCATGTCCTTGCGCAGGTCGATCCCCTGTTCCTTCTTGAATTCGTCGCACAGATATTCGATCACGCGCTGATCGAAATCTTCGCCGCCGAGGAAGGTGTCGCCGTTGGTCGACAGCACTTCGAACTGGTGCTCGCCCTCGACCGCGGCGATTTCGATGATCGAGATGTCGAAGGTGCCGCCGCCCAGGTCGTAGACCGCAACCTTGCGATCACCCTGTTTCTTGTCCATGCCGAATGCGAGCGCCGCCGCGGTCGGCTCGTTGATGATGCGCTTGACCTCGAGGCCGGCGATGCGGCCGGCGTCCTTGGTCGCCTGGCGCTGCGAATCGTTGAAATAGGCGGGGACCGTGATCACGGCTTCACTGACCGGCTCGCCGAGATAGTCCTCGGCGGTTTTCTTCATCTTGATCAGCACCTGCGCCGAGATTTCGGGCGGCGCAATTTTCTTGCCGCGCACTTCGACCCAGGCGTCGCCGTTGTCGGCGCGCAGAATCTGGTACGGCATCAGTCCGACGTCTTTCTGCACTTCCTTTTCTTCGAAGCGCCGGCCGATCAGCCGCTTTACCGCGAACAGCGTGTTCTTCGGATTGGTGACCGCCTGGCGCTTGGCCGACGCGCCGACCAGGATTTCGCCGTCTTCGGCGTAGGCGACGATCGACGGCGTGGTGCGCGCGCCTTCCGAATTCTCAATTACCTTGGGCTGGCCGTTTTCCATCACGGCTACGCACGAATTGGTGGTGCCCAGGTCAATACCGATAATCTTTGCCATAGTGATTCCTCAACCGTAGTCTCTGTAGTAAATTGCCCGCCGCAGCGCGGTTCGTCAAATCATTGCTTTGTTATATGAGGGCTTGCGCGCTAGCTTTCAACCGGTTTCGACCTGGCCACGGTAACCAGCGCCGGACGCAGCACCCGATCGTGCAGCAGATATCCCTTTTGCAGCACGTTGATCACGGTGTTCGGCTCCGCGTCGGATTCTATCGTGGTCATCGCCTCGTGGCGATGCGGATCGAATTTCTCGCCTTGTGGATTGACCTCCGTCACGTTGAAGCGGGAAAAGGCCGCATCGAGCTGCCTGAGCGTCAGCTCCACGCCGTTTTGCAGCGCTTCCACCGTCGTATTGTCGGACGCCAGTGCAGCTTCCAGGCTGTCGCGCACCGCCAGCAGTTCCTTCGCGAACGACTCGATTGCGAAGCGCTGCGCATTGGAGGCTTCCGCCCGTGTGCGCTTGCGGATGTTGTCCGCTTCGGCGACGGCACGCAGCCATGCCTCGCGGTGTTCCTGTGCTGCTTGCTCGGCCTGCTTCAGGCGTTCCTGCAGCGCCGCATCAGCGTGTCCGGCAGCGGTGCGGGCGGCCTCGCCGGCGCCTGCGGCGGGGGGCGGTGTGCGATCGGCTGAGGCCGGTGCGCGGTTGGCAGAAGCCGGCATGCGATCGGCAGAAGCTGGCGCATGGTCCTCGGATTTTGCGCGCGGGGCGGCGGGCTTTTCCTGCGGTTTGATGGTTCCGTCAGGATCAGCGTTCAGTCGCGGCTCGATTCGCGGTTTGTCCTGCATTGCGTAGTCTCCCGGATGATTTCAAAGCTACTTTGGGGATGGTCGAAAAAATTTCAAGGACGAACAGGAAAAAAACCGCAAGTTTCGCATACTGGCATCAGTATTTGCTAATCCTTGGCGCCCATTTCCAGCGCGCGCCGGCGCGCCGCTTCCGCCGCGGTGGCGTCGGGCGTGCCCGCAGGCCAGCCCAGCAGGTTGTCGAACACGATGTCGGACAGCGCGCGCATCCAGTCATCGCGCTGATTCAGGCACGGAATGAAATGAAATTCGCCGCCGCCGGCGTTGAGGAATGCCGCCTTGTTGGTGATCGCGATTTCTTCCAGCGTCTCCAGGCAATCCGATACGAAGCCGGGGCAGATCACGTCGACCCGCCCGGTTTGTTCCCGCCCGAGCTGGACCAGTGTGGCCGACGTGTAAGGCTTGAGCCATTCGGTGCGCCCGAAACGGGACTGGAAGCATACCCGGTACGCGTTTTCGGCGAGATTCAGCTCACGTGCCAGCAGGCGCGCTGTTTTCTGACACTCACAGTGATACGGATCCCCCTTGGTCAGCGTATAGCGCGGCACGCCGTGAAAGCTCATCAGCAGCAGGTCGGGCCGGCCGTTGCGCGACCAGTGTTCGCGTACGCTCTGCGCGAGTGCCGCGATGTAGCCCGGATGGTCGTGAAAATGCGTGACCGTGCGCAGCGCCGGCATCCTGCGCAGTGCGGCGGCGTGGCGGAACACGGCCGTGCAGGTGCTGCCCACGGTGCTCGCCGCGTACTGCGGATAAAGCGGCACGATCAGGATGCGGTCGCAGCCGTGCGCGATCAGCGCGTCGAATTTTTCTCCGATCGCCGGCATGCCGTAGCGCATCGCGTACTCGACCGCCAGCGGTGTCTTGATGCGCTCGCCGAGATAGCCGCGCAGCAGTTTCGTCTGGCGCTCGGTGTGGACCTTGAGCGGCGAGCCGTCGGCCATCCAGATTTCGGCGTATTTTTCCGCGGTACGGCGCGGCCGCGTGGTGAGCACGAACAGATGCAGCAGCGGCTGCCAGATGACGCGCGGCAGTTCCACCACCGCCGGATCGCTCAGAAATTCGCGCAGGTACGGCTTGACCGCCTCTGCCGTCGGTGCTTCCGGCGTACCGAGATTGACCAGCAGCACGCCGGTTTTTGCCGGCGTGCCGTGATGGTACGGGGGAGAGGCGCGGAAAACGGACATCAGCTGCAAAGGTGTGAGGTGTGAGGTGTGAGGTGTGAGGTGTGAACAATGCGGCGTGCCACCCTCACCTTCATTCCCTCTTCCGAAGGAAGAGAGAAGCAATTGGCTCCTTTCTTCCTGCGGGAGAAAGGTCGGGGATGAGGGAACGCCGGTGACTTTAGCTCCTCACTCCTCACTCCTCGCTCCTCAGCCACACTCGCTACTGGTGCTGCGACAGCGCGCTCGACATCAGCTTCGCGGTAATATCGACGATCGGAATGACGCGTTCGTAAGCCATGCGCGTGGGTCCGATGACGCCGACCGTGCCGACGACCCGGCCGTCCACTTCGTAGGAGGCGGTCACTACGCTGCACTCGTCGAGCGGCGCCAGCCCGGACTCCTCGCCGATGAAGATCTGCACGCCCTGCGCGCGCGAGCTGCTGTCGAGCAGTTGCAGCAGACCGGTCTTTTTCTCGAACAGGTCGAACAACTGGCGCAGGCTGGCCATGTTCGACGACAGATCCTGCACTTCCAGCAGATTGCTTTCGCCAGAAATCACGTAGTTTTCAGACGATTCGTCGGCGGCCTGGCTGCCGGCCTCGAGCGCGGCGGTCATCAGGCGCGTCATGTTCTCGCGCAGCTCCTTCAGCTCCTGCTGAATGCGCCGGCGGATTTCATCGAACGACAGTCCGGCATAATTCTGATTCAGAATATTGCCGGCCTCCACCAGCATTGCCGGCGAATAGGTGTTTTCGGTCACGAGAATACGGTTCTGCACGTCGCCGTCAGGCGTGACGATGATCAGCAGGATGCGCTTTTCCGACAGGCTGAGAAACTCGATGTGGCGGAACGCCGGACTGCGGCGCGGCGTGACGACGACGCCGGCGAAGCGCGTCAGGTCCGACAGCAGTTGCGATGCCGACGACACCAGCCGGTGTGTGTTCTCCGCCTGCAGCTGGCCGCCGAGCTGGCTGATTTCGATGGTACCGAGCTGCTGGATGGTGAGCAGGGTATCGACGAAGAAGCGATAGCCGCGTGCGGTCGGAATACGTCCGGCCGACGTATGCGGGCTGATGATGAACCCCAGCTCCTCGAGATCTGCCATCACGTTGCGGATGCTGGCGGGACTCAGATCCAGTCCGGAGTAGCGTGAGAGCGTGCGCGACCCTACCGGCTGGCCTTCCGCAATATAGCGTTCGACGAGTGTTTTGAGCAGGAGTTGCGCGCGTTCGCTGAGTATCAGATTCATGGCGGATCTCGACGGGTATTCTACACATACCGAAATGGGCGTCACAAGGTTCGCGGTCACGCGAAGTAACCATTTCATTATCTGCGGATTTCACGCTGCCGCGGCGCGGCGAATTATGGTTTAATGCCGCCATGAAACCGTCATTCTCATGCGTCGGGCTGATCGGCAAGTACAAAAGCCCGGAAATCATCGGGCCGTTGCTCGAGCTTGCGCGATTTCTCGAAGGCCGCGGCGTCGACGTGCTGCTCGACCGGCTGTCCGGTGCGCATGCGAGCGCCCATTCCTATCCCGCGCTGACGCTGGAGGAGATGGGACAGCGCGCCGATCTTGCGGTGGTGCTGGGCGGCGACGGCACGATGCTCAACATCGCGCGCACCTTCGCGCCATTCGATGTGGCGCTGGTCGGAGTCAATCAGGGCCGCCTCGGTTTTCTGACCGACATTTCGATCGGCACGATGTTCGAGACGCTGGGCGCGATTCTTGACGGGCACTACATGACCGAGGATCGCATGCTGCTGTCGGTCGAAGTATTCAGCGGCGAGTCCAGTGTGTTCAGCGTACTGGCGTTCAATGACGTGGTCGTGAGCAAGGGCGTGAAAGGCAGCATGATCGAATTCGACGTGCGCATTGACGGCGAATTCATCTACACCCAGCGCTCCGACGGACTGATCGTGGCGTCGCCCACCGGCTCCACCGCCTATGCGTTGTCCGCCGGCGGCCCGATCGTGCATCCGTCGCTGTCGGTGCTGGCGCTGGTGCCGGTATGCCCGCATACGCTCAGCAATCGCCCGGTCGTGATCAGCGGCGATTCGCTGGTCGAGATCGTGATCAAGGACGCCGCCGATGCGCGCGCGCACTGCGACAGCCATTCGCACTTCGACCTGCGCGAAGGCGATCGCGTGATGGTGCGGCGCTACGATCACATGGTGCGGCTGCTGCATCCGGTGGGACACAGCTACTACAACATGCTGCGCGGAAAATTGCACTGGAGCGAGTTTCTTTAAAAACGTGAGGTGTGAGGAGTGAGGAGCAGAAAATGCGGCGCGCCGAGCGCGCCGGAAACTTTAACGCCTCACACCTGACTCCTCACTCCTCACGCACTTTCAATGTTGCGCAGCCTGAGCGTCCATAATTTTGTCGTCGTCGAACACCTCGACGTCGAATTCGATGCCGGATTCACGGTACTGACCGGTGAAACCGGCGCCGGCAAATCGATCCTGATCGATGCACTGGCGCTGGCGCTCGGCGGGCGCGGCGATGCCGGCGTGGTGCGCGCCGGCGCCGAGCGTGCCGACGTCAGCGCGGCATTCGATGTTTCCGTGGACAGCGCGGCCGGCCGCTGGCTGGCCGACAACGCGCTGGCGGGCGACGAGGAGGGGTGCCTGTTGCGGCGCGTGATCGATGCCGGCGGACGTTCGCGCAGCTTCATCAACGGCCGCCCCTGCACCGTACAGCAGCTGCGCGAAGCCGGGGAATTCCTGGTCGACATCCATGGTCAGCATCAGCATCAGTCGCTGTTGCGCCCCGCGGTGCAGGGTGAACTGCTGGACCGTTATGCCGGACTGCATCGGCACAGCCTTGACGTGGCGCAGGGCTATCGCGCGTGGCAGGAAGCACGGACGCAGCGTGCCGCCGTCGAACATGACGCGCGGGCGCTCGAGGCCGAGCGCGAACGGCTGGACTGGCAGTTGCGTGAACTCGAGGCGCTGGCGCCGGCGCCCGGTGAATGGGAAGAAACGGCCGCGGAACACCAGCGCCTGGCCCATGCCGCGAGCCTGCTCGAAGGGGCGCAGTTTGCGTCGGATGCGCTTTCCGAAAGCGAGCGGTCGGTGCTGGCACAAATCAATGCCGTCGTGTCGCGGCTGCGTCATTTGCAGGATTACGACACCAGTCTCGGTGACATCATCGCGATCCTTGACCCGGTGCAGGCACAGGTGCAGGAAGCGGTCTATGCATTGCGTCACTATTGTGAACGTCTGGAGCTCGACCCGGGGCGGCTGCGGACGGTGGAAAGCCGCATCGACGCATTGCATTCGGCCGCGCGCAAGTATCGCGTGCAGCCGGAGGCGCTGCCGGCGTTGCTCGATGAAACGCGCGAGCGCATTGCGGCACTGGATGCCGGCAGCGACATCGAGGCGCTGCGGCAGCGTGAACGGGAAGCACAGGCGCGCTACCTGGAGCGTGCGCGCCGTCTGAGTACGGGACGTACGAAGGCCGCGCGCCGTCTGGCGCGCGACGTGAGCGCACTGATGCAGCGGCTGGCGCTCGGTGGCAGTCGTTTCGAAATCGTGCTCGATGCGCTCGACGAAGGCAATGCGCACGGGCTGGAACGGATCGAATTTCTGATCGCTCCGCACGCCGGCGCGGAACTGCGCCCACTCGGCCGCGTCGCTTCCGGCGGCGAGCTGTCACGCATTTCGCTTGCGATTCAGACCGTGACCAGCTCGGTCGCACAGGTTCCGACACTGATTTTCGACGAAGTCGATGCCGGCATTGGCGGGCGCGTCGCCGAAATCGTCGGCCGCATGCTGAAGACGCTCGGCCGCAATCATCAGGTCATGTGCGTGACTCATCTGCCGCAGGTTGCCGCCGCCGGCGATGCGCAATGGCAGGTGGTGAAACATACCGGCAAGGACAAGGTCACCAGCCATGTGACCCTCCTTGACCGTGACGCCCGCGTCGAAGAAATCGCGCGCATGCTGGGCGGCGTGAAGATCACCGCGACGACGCGGCGGCATGCGGCGGAGATGCTGGGTACTGCAGGGATGAAAGATGAAGGATGAGGGATGAAACGGCGGTGGAGAGCGGGTTCGGGATGCTTTAACTCATCCCTCCGCCTTCATCCTTTGTTCTTCATCCTTGGTGCCGATACGGGCAGTTCACCTTGGTGCAATCGGCGTAAAGATAGAGTGAATGATCGTGGATGGTAAAGCCGCGGTCCTTCGCGATCGTGGTTTGCTGCTTTTCGATGGTTTCGTCAAAAAACTCTTCGACGTGGCCGCATTGCAGGCAAACCAGATGATCGTGATGATCGCCGCGATTGAGTTCGAATACCGCCCGGCCGCCTTCGAAGTGGTGGCGCACCAGCAGACCCGCCTGTTCGAACTGGGTCAGCACGCGATACACGGTCGCCAATCCGGTATCGGTGCCTTCCTTGAGCAGCAATTTGTAGACGTCTTCGGCGCCCAGATGCCGTTCGTCGCTTTTTTCGAACAGCTCCAGAATACGCAGCCGTGGCAGCGTCGCCTTGAGGCCGATATTCTTCAGTTCGGAGGTATAAGTCACGAAGTCGTCTCTGTCGAAGTCAGGCTATCTCGGCTATCATATAAACTTTTCATTATTTTGCAACCTTATTGCGTGCAGCCGCCGCGGGGGAAAGATTGCGCCGCCATCGACCGTTGTCCATATTGCGTCTAGCGCCTTTGCTGGTGCTGTCGCTCGCCGCCTGCTCGGCCACCGGCATTCCGGGCATTACGCCATATAAAATCAATGTGCAACAGGGCAACGTCGTGACCCAGGACATGCTGGCGAAGCTCAAGCCCGGCATGACGC
>JBDZVW010000108.1:0-8279 GCA_040255885.1 Betaproteobacteria bacterium | reverse complement strand
ACCCACGTGCTGCGCAACGGCCTGGTGCCGATCCTGACCGGCGTAGTGGCGACGATTCCGCTGCTGTTCATCGGCAGCCTGATCACGGAATCGTTTTTTGGCATTCCGGGACTGGGCAGCTACACGATCGACGCGATCAACGCGCAGGATTTCTCGGTGGTGCGCGCGATGGTCTTTCTCGGCTCGGTGCTTTACATCATCGGGCTGATTCTGACCGACATCTCGTACACGCTGGTCGATCCACGGGTGAGGTTCGAATGATGCCGTTCGAGCCGGTGGTGCTGCCAACCGACGCGCTGGTTTATGCATTGATCGTGCTGGCGGCGCTGTTTGCGTGGTACGTACGCCGCCACGAGCATCTGGCGGCACCGTGGCGGCGCGTGGTGCGCAGCCGCGCCGGCATGGTGGCGCTGACGATACTGCTGTGCTACGTCGTGATCGGGTTTCTCGACACGCTGCATTTCCGTACGCTGCTTCCGGAGCAGAACGGCAAGCGCGTGTACGCGGTCGAGGTGCTGAGCGTGTTCGACGTGATCGCCAGTCCGCTGCGCGACCACAAGGAAAAGACCTATTCGGCGCCGTTCGCGACGCGGCTCTACATGGAGGAGACGATCGAGCGGCCCGGCGGCGGCAAGTGGCGCGGCTATCCGCGCCTGGAATACGGCGGCGCCCAGCTCGAGGATCCGGCGACGCAGCGCCTTCCGGACATCGCGTGCCGCGGGCTGGCCGGGGCCGCCGGCGGGCTGGCGCTGTGGCTGTTGTGTGCAGTGGCGCTATGCGCGATTCGTGTGCGCCGTGCGGCCCAGTCGTTGCCTGCCGCGTGGCGCGCGGTATGGCGCGGGGATACGGTGGTGCCGTGGAACGCGGTGCTGATCACGCTCGGCGTGATTTTCTGTCTGTCGGGCGCCGCCGTCGCGCTGTGCAGCCATTACCATATCTTCGGCACCGACAAGGTCGGTCAGGACGTATTCTACCTGGCGCTGAAAAGCATTCGCACCGGCCTGATCATCGGCACGCTGACGACGATGGCAATGCTGCCTTTCGCGCTGCTGCTCGGCATTGCCGCCGGCTATTTCGGCGGCTGGGTGGACGACGTGATCCAGTACGTGTACACCACGCTGTCGTCGATTCCGTCGGTGCTGCTGATCGCCGCGGCGGTGCTGATGACGGAGGTGTACATCTCGAATCATCCGGAGCTGTTTTCCACGATAGCAGCGCGCGCCGACCTGCGGCTGCTGAGCCTGTGCCTGATTCTCGGCATCACCAGCTGGACCAGCCTGTGCCGCCTGCTGCGCGGCGAGGCGCTGAAGCTGCGCGATGCCGATTACATCCAGGCGGCGCGCGCGATGGGCGTGTCGTCGTGGCAGATCATCATGCGCCACATTCTGCCTAACGTGATGCACATCGTGCTGATCACGACGGTGATGGATTTCAGCGGCCTGGTGCTGGCCGAGGCGGTGCTGTCGTACATCGGGGTTGGTGTCGATCCATCCACCATCAGCTTCGGCAACATGATCAACGCCGCACGACTGGAATTGGCACGCGATCCTCCGGTATGGTGGTCGCTCACTGCGGCGTTTTTCTTCATGCTGCTGCTGGTGCTGTCGGCCAATCTGTTTGCCGATGCGGTGCGCGACGCATTCGATCCGCGGCTGAAACCGGCGCGCGCCCGCAAGCCGGCGTGCCGGCCTGTGGTGGCGGAGAAGGAGGCCACATGAGCGGAGCAGGAATTCGATCCTATCTCTCCTCCTTTTTAAGGAGGAGAGGGAGCGCAGCGGAAGAGGTGGTTGCGTCGCTCGCGCCGACGCACACGCTGTCAATTTTTGGGAGGCCGCCGACCACCCCGTCCGCTTCGCGTGCGACCGCGACAGGCGGAGCAGGAGCCCGCGTAGCGGGTGCGACCCTGGAGCGGAATGCAGCGCCTCGGACGCAGTCGCGCATCCTCTACGCTGGCCGATCCCCTTTGAGGCCCCTCGGCCGACGCTCCGAGGCGCCACCCCTCCTCATTCGAGGAGGGGAAAAGACCGAGCGTCGTACGGAGTCGTCGGAAGGTAGCAGGCGATCGACAGCGGGGATACAGCCTTGCCGGACCCGTTCAAAGGCGTCCGTATGAAAGCACCACTACTCGACGTCACCGATCTTCGCACCGACATTTACACCGAGGACGCCGTGGTACGCGCGGTCGATGGTATCTCGTTCGACATTGCGCCAGGCGAGACTTTCGTGCTGCTCGGCGAGTCCGGCTGCGGCAAATCGATGGCGGCGCTGTCGCTGCTGCGGTTGCTGCCGGACGGCGCACAAGTGGTCGACGGCAGGGTGTGGCTCGGCCCTGACGAGCTCACCGCGCTGCCTGAATTTCACATGCGCGATGTGCGCGGCCGGCGCATCGCGATGATTTTTCAGGAGCCGGGGCTCAGTCTCAATCCGGTGATCACTGCCGGCGATCAGGTGGCGGAAGTGCTGGTGCGGCATACCGCATTGCGCGGCGCGCCGCGCCGTCGGCGCGTGCAGGCACTGCTGTCGGCCGTCGGCATTCCGGACGCGCCGCGCGTCGCGGCGCAGTATCCATTCCAGCTCTCCGGCGGCATGAAACAGCGCGTGATGATCGCGATCGCGCTGGCCTGCGATCCGGAGCTGCTGATCGCGGACGAGCCGACGACGGCGCTCGACGTCACGATCCAGGCGCAGGTGCTGCAGCTGCTGAAGGCCGAGCAGCGCCGCCGCAACATGTCGCTGATGCTGATCACGCACGATCTTGGCGTCGCGGCGCAGATGGCGCAACGCGTGGCGGTGATGTATGCCGGCGAGCTGGTGGAGATCGCCGGCCGGCAACAGTTCTTCACGCGGCCGGCACATCCGTATTCGCAAAAATTGTTCGCTGCGCTGCCGGCGTCCGAACGGCGCGGCAGCGCGCTGGAGATGATACGCGGAACGGTGCCGCCGCTGACCCGCGAATTCACCGGCTGCCGCTTTGCCGACCGCTGCGACCGTGCGTGGGAACGCTGCCGGCGCGAGGCGCCGGGTTGGTCCGATGCGGGTGGCGGGCAGCGTGTGCGCTGCCATTTGTATGCGCCCAGTCGGGCGCGTGAGGGGAGAGGGGTGAGGGGTGAGGAGATAGATGTAACTCTCACCATGCAGTGCGGTGCCGAGACAACCGTTCGGTCTGAACCATCACACATCACCCCTCACACCTCGCTCCTCACGGTGGAGGATCTCAAAGTCCACTTCCCGATCCGCAAGGGGCTGCTGCGGCGTACGGTCGGGCGCGTGAGGGCGGTGGACGGCGTGTCATTCGACATCCGCAGCGGACAGACGCTGGGGCTGGTCGGCGAAAGCGGCTGCGGCAAGACCACGGTCGGCAAGGCAATCGTGCGGCTGATCACGCCGACGGGCGGGAAAATCGTGTTCGACGGCGACGATCTTGGCTCATTGTCACGCGATCAGGCGCGTGCACGGCGCAAGGACGTCCAACTCATTTTCCAGGATCCGTTCGCGTCGCTCGATCCGCGCATGCCGGTCGGAGAAATCATTCTCGAAGGCATGACGGCGCTCGCTGTGGGTTCCAGTACAGTGGAGCGCCGCCAGCGGATTGCGCGTGTGATTGCCGAGGTCGGTCTGCCGGCCGATGCCATCGCGCGCTATCCGCACGAGTTTTCGGGCGGGCAACGCCAGCGCATTGCGATCGCGCGCGCGCTGGCGGTGGAGCCGCGGCTGATCGTGTGTGACGAACCGACGAGTGCGCTCGACGTATCGGTGCAGGCACAGATTCTCAACCTGCTGCGGCGGCTGCAGCAGACGTACGGCGTTGCGTACCTGTTCATCACGCACAATATCTCGGCGGTCGAATTTCTGGCGCACGAGGTGGCGGTGATGTACCTCGGCCGCATCGTTGAATATGGAACCGTGCGCGAAGTGCTCGACGCGCCGCGCCACCCGTACACGCGCGCGCTGCTGGCCGCCGTGCCGCGCGTCAGCGATCCCGGCCTGCCTGACGCTGCGCAGCCGCATGGTGATCTGCCGTCGCCGGCCAATCCGCCATCAGGATGTCACTACCATCCGCGCTGCCCGCAGGCGATGGCGCAATGCCGCGAAATCTATCCGTCGGCGCGCTCCTTCAGCGCGACGCACGCCGCGCATTGCCATCTGTATCCGGAAGACGGCGGAAAATCGGGATAGCGTGGGGGCGGGACAGCGGACTCGGATCGTCCGCTGTCTGCTTCGGTTTACTTGTCCGTCTGGTCGGCAAGCACGATATCGTGTTTGCTCTTGCCGTGGTGTGAATGGTGCCTCTGTGCCACCGCGACCGGCTTCGACGTCTTGTGATGTGTGTGATGGGCGGCCGCGGTCTTGTGTGCCGCGGTTACGTGGTGCATGCGGGCCTTGTGATCCGATTTCGAAACCTTGTCGGCCGCTGCCGTCTTGTGTCCGGAGCGCTTGTGGTGGGCAACGTGGCGATGATGCGACCGGTGCCGCGCGCGGCGCGCGACGGCTCTTTCCTTGCGCTTGTGGCGTGCCACCGCATGCTTCGCCTGCCGCACGCTGCGCGCCGAGCGGGCCGCGGCGACCCGCAGTTCCGGCACCACTGCGGCATGATGGCCGGCGACCGGCAGCAGCAGCGTCTGTCCCGCCGCGAGGTGACGATGACGGCCGCGAATACCGTTGATCTGTTCCAGCCGCGCGCGTGAAATATGGTGGCGCGCCGCGATCTTGCGGATGCTGTCACCGCGCCGTACGGTATAGGTCTGCCACGACGTCAGCGGTCCGTCCGCGGCGGCCAGATTGACGACGAAAGTGCCGACCTTGTCGAGCGGGATCAGCAGGTCCGGCGAATATTCGGTGCGGATGACGGGCCGGTTGAAAGCCGGATTGAGTGCGATGAAATCCTTCACCGACATGCCGGCAAGACGCGCCGCCACCTTGACGTCCATGTTCTGGTCGGTCTCGATCTGCGTGAAATACGGCCGGTCCGGAATGTCCGCAAGCTGGACGCCAAAACGCTGTGGATCCTGCACGATGTTGCGTATCGCCAGCAGGCTGGGCACGTAGGAGCGGGTTTCGGACGGCAGATCGATGCTGCGATAATCAACTGCTTCGCCGTGGGCCTGGTTGCGGGCGATCGCGCGTTCCACGGCACCTTCGCCCCAGTTGTAGGCGGCCAGCGCGAGGTTCCAGTCATTGAACTGGTCGTGCAGTTTCTGCAGATAGTCGAGCGCGGCATTGGTTGACGCGACGATGTCGCGGCGGCCGTCGTACCACCAGTTTCGCTCAAGCCCATAAAGCTTGCCGGTCGACGGAATGAACTGCCACAGACCGGCGGCGCCGCTCTTCGAGTAGGCCATCGGATTGTAGGCGCTCTCGACGATCGGCAGCAGCGCAATTTCGGTGGGCATGCCGCGCTTTTCAACCTGCGACACGACGTAATAGAGATAATCCCTGGCGCGGTCAGCGATGCGGTTCAGATAGTCCGGGCGGCTGGCGTACCATTTTTCCCATTTCTGCACCAGCGGGCCATCGAAGTCGGGGAGCATGAAACCGTCGCGGACGCGCTGCCACAGGCTTGCCGGAAGAGGATTTTGCGCGTCGCGGGCGGCCTGGGCAAGGCGGCTGTCGAGCACGTCATCGTTGACGGGCGGTGTGCCGGTCATCGCTGACTGCCACGACGTATTATTGTCGGAATCCGCATTGTCGCCGCCAGGGCCGACGGGCACGAGCGCGCATGATGACAACGCCAGGCACAGGATCAACAGCGCGCCGCTTTTTCTTATCCAGTACATCGAACCCCTGATGTTGTTGTCTTTTTCTTCTTGTTCTGACCAAAAAAATGCTTCGATGGTAACGATTTGCGACAAGCCGCGTCAAGCACGCAGGCAACCGATCGCGCAATAAAATAATCGCCGCCCACCATTCCCGGAAAAAACAATGCCGGCCATGGCATTCGAGTCCTCGTGCAGCATGATCGACTGCCTTGTATTGCCGTTCCGGGTATGGCTGTGACGCTGACCGTCAGTCGGCGCAGCCGCCCCGGAATCACCGAAGGCGCTGCCGGTTGCCCGGCCTGCGTCTCGGCAGATCGCTTCGTTGCTGCTTATGTATCCCCGAATCTCATGTTTTTATTTTTCTTTTTTGCCGGGAAATCTTCATCGACGCAATAACGTCGGTAAATATCCGCGGCGCTGCAGCCGCGCGAGGCACCGCAGCAGCCTGTTTTACCGCACGATGCATGCCAGATGGTGCGCTACCGCGCGGAAGTCCTTGCGGGCATGCGTGCGTCATGCCGCACTCTGGAGCTCAGAAATGATCCTTCCACTCGCGAATGGCGCCCAGCACCTGCGCCGGATCAGTCAGCGCGACGCCGGCCGCCCGGCTGGCAGCCTCGATCACGGCGGGTTCGCGGCAGCGCAAAAACGGGTTGGTGTGCTTTTCGCGGCCGATGACGGAAGGCAGCGTCGGCACGCCGCGTTCCCGCAACTGCTGCATCTCGGGTTCGAGCGTGCGCAGCGTCTGATTGCCGGGTTCGACCGCCTTCGCGAAGCGGATGTTCGACAGTGTGTATTCGTGGCCGCAGTAGACCTGCGTATCATCGGGCAGCGCCGCGAGGCGTGACAGCGACTGGAACATCTGCGCCGGCGTGCCCTCGAACAGTCTGCCGCAGCCGCAGGCGAACAGCGTGTCGCCGCAGAACAGCAGGCCGTTTCCATGAAACGCAATGTGACTGCGGGTGTGTCCCGGAATCTCCAGCACCTCGAAGTCGAGCCCGAATTCGTCGAGCCGCGCATGATCCCCATCACCGACCCGTAGCGTCGCCTCGGCGATGCGCTCGTCATGCGGCGCGAACACCGGCACGTTGCGATGCGCCAGCAATGCGGCGTTGCCGCCGACGTGATCGGCATGGTGATGCGTATTGAGTATCGCGCTGAGACGCAGCTTTTCACGCGCCAGATAATCGAGTGCCGGGCGTGCGTCGCCGGGATCGACCACCGCCGCGTGAGTGGCGTTGCGGATGATCCAGATGTAATTGTCTTGGAATGCGGGAACCGGAATGACTTGGCAGGAGCTCATGTGATCGGTTGGGTGATTGATGCGGTGCCGCGACCGCTTCGTGGCGGATGGGCGGCTGGTGTTGGTCAAAGGCTTCATCTTTGTTTTAAACTGCGCGGATGTCAATCCGGATTGACGGCATGGATTCCGCGGCCTGGCTGAAAACGCCGCTCGGCGAGTATGTGCTCGCGCGCGAACAGGCGTTTTACGACGCCACGGTGGCCGACATATTCGGCTACAATGCGTTCCAGCTCGATTTTGCCGAAACTGATTTTCTGCGGGCGAGCCGCATTCCGTTGCGCTGCCGGGTGAGCCCGGAAGAGCGAGGTGGGCTGCGTGCCAGCTTTTGCGATCTGCCGCTCGCCACCAACAGCGTCGATCTCATCGTACTGCCGCATGTGCTCGAGTTCAGTGCCAATCCGCACCAGATATTGCGCGAAGCGGCGCGCGCGCTGCGCCCGGAGGCGCAACTGGTGATCTCCGGATTCAATCCGTGGAGCCTGTGGGGGCTGCGCCGGACGTTTGATTTTCGCGGCACCGATTATCCGTGGAGCGGGCATTTCATCAATCTGCCGCGGCTCAAGGACTGGCTGGCACTGCTCGGCTTCGAAATCGCCGCAGGCCAGATGGGATGTTACGTGCCGCCGTGCGCGAAGCCCAAGTGGCTGGGCCGTTTCGCCTTCATGGAAGATGCGGGTGACCGCTGGTGGCCGATCGCCGGCGGCGTGTACTTTGTGCAGGCCGTGAAGCGCGTGCGCGGGCTGCGCCTGATCCTGCCGAAGTGGGCCGACCGGCGTGCGCCGGAGAAGAAGCTTGCAACACTGCCGGAGCACATCGGCAAGGACGATCAGCCGGTGGCGGCGCGCCAGTCATGCCGGCGATGACGAACGGCGTGGTGGACGTCTACACCGATGGCGCGTGCAAGGGCAACCCCGGCGTCGGCGGCTGGGGTGTGCTGCTGGAGTACGATGGTACGCTGCGCGAGCTGTACGGCGGCGAGCCGCTGACCACCAACAACCGCATGGAGCTCACCGCGGTGATCCGTGCACTGGAAGCGCTGAAACGTTCGTGCCGGGTGCGGCTGCACACCGATTCGCAGTACGTGCAGCAGGGCATCAGCAGCTGGATCCACAACTGGAAGCGCCGCGGCTGGCGCACCGCCGATCGCAAGCCGGTCAAGAATGCCGACCTGTGGCGCCAGCTCGACGAGCTGGCCGGCAATCACGACATCGAATGGGTAT
>JBDZVW010000462.1:0-2244 GCA_040255885.1 Betaproteobacteria bacterium | reverse complement strand
CGGTGAGCCGCGTCATCATGCTCTGGTATTCGTAGGTCAGCTGCAGCGTGCCCTGACTTGCTTCGGCCTGGTACGGCGTGTATGCGGAATAGAACTCGCCACGCGTAGCGATCTGCCACACCGCTGCCGGAATATGATGCTCGTAGGCGCCGGCGCCGATGAAATTCAGATAGAAACCGTCAGCGTGTGCGCGCTCGCGCATCAGCCGCGTGATTTCCATTTCGGACAGCGCCGACGACACCGCTTTCGGCTGAGCGGTCTTCAGCGTCTGCGGAATTTCATCGAACAACTCTTCGATTGAACCGGCGCCGATCGCCTTCAGCATCGCGGCGATGTCTTCGGGGGTATGAGGTATGAATGACATGTCTGATCTCGTGAGGAGTGAGGAGCAAGGAGTCAGGGGTTTAAAATTTCCGGTGCGCGCCGCGCGCCGCATTATTTACACCTCACTCCTCACGCCTCACCCCTCACGCAGTTAATGTTTGTCGCTCTCCGCAACCTTGCGATACGCGGCCGCGTCGAGCAGGCCGTCGATTTCAGCCGGCGCCGCGGGCTTGAGCCGGAACAGCCACGCGCCGTACGGATCCTGGTTGATTTTTTCCGGCGCGCCGGTAAGCTCGTCGTTGGCGGCCACCACTTCACCGGCAATCGGCGCATAAATGTCGGACGCCGCCTTCACCGACTCGACCACTGCGCATTCCTCGCCCTGTTTCACCGCGCGGCCGGCGGCGGGGTTCTCGACGAACACGATGTCGCCCAGCAGGTCCTGCGCGTGATGTGTGATGCCGACGCTCACCGTGCCGTCGGATTCGCGCCGTACCCATTCATGTGACTCCGTGTAGCGAAGATCGTCCGGAATGCTCATAGTGGCTCCGTTGTAGTAATTGAAAATTTCGTCCGCATCAGACCGTGACCAGAATTTTTCCGTGGCGCACGAAAGGCGGTTTCACGACGTGTGCGCCGACGCGCCGGTTGCGGATTTCGACCTCGACCGTGGCATCATTCGCCGCCGCCAGCGGCACCCGCGCCAGCGCGATCGAGCGGTTCAGTGTCGGCGCGAAGCCGCCGCTGGTGATTTCACCCGCACCCGACGCAGTGATGACCGGCTGGTGCGCGCGCATCACGCCTTTGCCGTCGAGCACCAGGCCGGCCAGGCAGCGTTCCACAGCGCGTGCCCGCAGCGCCGGCCGGCCGATGAAGTCACGCTCATCCTGCAATGCCAGCGTCCAGCCGAGCCCGCATTCGCGCGGGTCGGTGGTCTCGTCCATATCCTGGCCATAGAGATTCATGCCCGCCTCGAGGCGCAGCGTATCGCGCGCACCGAGACCGGCCGGCGTCACGCCGCGCGCATGGAGCTGGCGCCACAGCTGCACCGCCTGTCCCGCCGGCAGCATGATCTCGAAACCGTCCTCGCCGGTGTAGCCGGTGCGCGCCACCAGCATCTCGCCGAAATGTGCCGCATGAAACGGCGCCAGTGCCTCGGTCGCCGGGCGCAGGCCGGGCATCTCGGCCCAGAACAGTTCGCGCGCGCGCGGTCCCTGCATGGCAATCAGCGCCAGGTCGCGCCGCGGCGTCAGCGTCGTGTCGGGTGCATGCGCGGCACGCACTGCGGAAATCCACGCCACATCCTTGTCCGCAGTACCGGCGTTGACCACCACGCGATAGTGCCGCGGCGACAGAAAGTAGACGATCAGATCGTCGATCACGCCGCCGTCATGATTCAACATGCAGGAATAGAGGGCGTGCCCCGGCTTGCGCAGCCGCGCGACGTCGTTCGCGAACAGCATGCGCAACAGTGCGGCGGCACTGTCACCGCTGGCGTCGATCGCCAGCATGTGCGATACGTCGAACATGCCGGCGCCGCTGCGCACGCTGCGATGTTCGTCGATCTGGGAACCGTAATGCAGCGGCATGTCCCAGCCGGCGAAGTCGACCATTTTCGCGCCCAGTTCGCGATGCGCTGCATTGAGCGGCGTTCTCCGAAGCTGCACTCCGACCTCCACGGCCAAATAAAAAGGGGTAAAACCGATTGTCCGGTTTTACCCCTCTGTCCTTTAACCTGAGAGTTTGCGATGGCAACCTGCCATCCGCGTGCCCCTTCGGTGGAGAAACCGCGTCGCGGTCTCACGCTCTCCAGAGTTGCCTCATTGCACGCGGTAATGGAGCCTGAGCGATTCCGGGTAGTTACGCCTTCGGCGGCGCCTGTTGCAAATGGCGCACTCTCCCGCTGCAACTTGGTTCGGC
>JBDZVW010000107.1:0-8400 GCA_040255885.1 Betaproteobacteria bacterium | reverse complement strand
CTCGGCACCAAGCCAAGCTGGGACCTGATGACCGGATGCGACACGCTGCTGGTGGTCGGTTCGCGTTTTCCGTATTCGGAATTTCTGCCGCAGGAAGGGCGGGCGCGCGGCGTGCAGATCGACATTGATGCGCGCATGCTGAGCATCCGCTATCCGATGGAAGTGAACCTGGTCGGCGACAGTGCGCATACGCTGCGCGCGCTGATACCGCTGCTGCAGCGCAAGGACGACCGTGGCTGGATCGGCGGTATCGAAAAGGGCATCGCCGAATGGTGGAAAGTGCTGGAAGCACGCGCGATGAACGAGGCCGAGCTCATCAATCCGCAACGCGTATTCTGGGAACTGTCCCCGCGGCTGCCGGACAACTGCATTCTTACTTCGGATTCGGGCTCCGCCGCCAACTGGTATGCACGCGATCTCAAGATCCGCAGCGGCATGATGGCGTCGCTGTCCGGTGGATTGGCGACGATGGGGCCGGGCGTTCCCTATGCGATCGCCGCCAAGTTCGCGTTTCCCGAGCGCGTGGTGATCGCGCTGGTCGGCGACGGCGCGATGCAGATGAACGGCAACGCCGAACTGATCACGATTGCCGATTACTGGCGGCAGTGGTCCGACCCGCGACTGATCGTCATGGTGTTGAACAACGGTGACCTGAACCAGGTGACATGGGAGCAGCGCGCGATGGCCGGCGATCCGAAATACCAGCCGTCGCAGCACGTGCCCGATTTTCCATATGCCGGTTATGCTGAGATGCTCGGACTCCACGGCATCCGGGTCAGCGAGCCGGGCAAGATCGGCGCCGCATGGGACGAGGCGCTGAAAGCGGACCGGCCGGTGGTGCTGGAAGCGATCACCGACCCTGAGGTGCCGCCGCTGCCGCCGCACATCAGCTTCAAGCAGGCGCGCGCGTTCATGTCGTCGATCATCCATGGCGACGCGGCGTCGGGCAGCATGATGAAGGCGTCGGCGCGTGAACTGGTCGACGCGTTCATGCCGGGACGCGGCGCGAAGGACGACTGATCGTGCACCATCCCGACGTCGTGGCGGCGATCGACGACATTCGGGTTGCAGTCTACACCGTACCGACCGACACCCCCGAGTCGGATGGCACGCTGGAGTGGGATTCGACCACGCTGGTGCTGGTCGAGGCCAGCGCCGGCGGCCACTGCGGACTCGGTTTCAGCTATGCCGACAGCGCGATCGCTGCGCTGATACGCGACCGCCTCGCCGCGCTGGTGGTCGGCGGCGACGCGATGGCGGTGGACCGTGCATGGGCGGCGATGATCGGCACGATCCGCAATCTCGGCCGGCCCGGTATCGCGTCGATGGCGATTGCGGCAGTCGACACGGCGCTGTGGGATCTGAAGGCGCGGCTGCTGGGGCTGCCGCTGGCCACGCTGCTGGGCGTGGTGCGCGATGGCGTGCAGACTTATGGCAGCGGCGGCTTCACCTCGTACGGCGTCGAGCAGCTTCAGTCGCAGCTCGCAGCCTGGGCGGACGCGGGAATGCCGCAGGTCAAGATGAAGGTCGGCCGTGAGCCGCGGCAGGATGCGGAACGGGTGAGGGCCGCGCGTGCCGCAATCGGCCCCGACACCGGGCTGTTTGTCGACGCCAACGGGGCGTACGGCCGCAAGCAGGCGCTGGGATTGGCCGGCGAATTCGCCGCCTGCGGCGTGACCTGGTTCGAGGAGCCGGTATCCTCGGACGATCTCGAAGGGCTGCGCTTGCTGCGCGATCGCGCGCCGGCGGGCATGGACATCAGCGCCGGCGAGTATGGCTACGATCCGTACTATTTTCGTCGCATGCTGGAGGCGGGCGCGGTCGACGTGCTGCAGGCAGATGCGACGCGCTGCGCCGGCATATCGGGCTTCGTGCGCGTGGCGTCGCTGTGCGAGGCATTCGGCATGCCGCTGTCGTCACACTGTGCGCCGTCGCTGCATGTGCATCCGTGCTGCGCATTGCAGCCGCTGCGCCATGTCGAATATTTCCACGACCACGCACGCATCGAGCACATGCTGTTCGATGGCGCGGCACAGCCGCTTGCCGGAAAACTGTATCCGGATTTCTCGCGCGCCGGTCTGGGCCTGGAGCTGAAGCGCGATGATGCGGCACGTTATGCAGTTTGACAGCGCGCGCATGGGGTTTACCGAGTCGCGCGGTTTCGACGCGTCCGGGATCAGACCGCCAGCCTACGCCGCAGCGCTGCAGAGGACGCTGCGCGCCCGGATCGAAGGCGAGGTGCGCTTCGACCGCGGCAGCCGTGCGCTGTACGCGACCGACGGTTCCAACTACCGGCAGGTGCCGATCGGTGTGGTGGTGCCGAAGACGATCGACGATGTGATCGCGACGGTCGCCGCATGCCGCGATGCCGGCGCGCCGATTCTGGCGCGCGGCGGCGGCACCAGCCTCGCGGGGCAGTGCTGCAACGTCGCGGTTGTCATCGATTTCTCGAAATATCTGCGCCGCATCGTCGCGCTCGAGCCGGATGATCGTTACGCGTGGGTGCAACCGGGTGTGGTGCTCGACGATCTGCGCGATGCCGCGGAGAAGCACCATCTGACATTCGCGCCGGATCCGTCGACGCATACGCACAACACGCTGGGCGGCATGATAGGCAACAATTCCTGCGGCGTGCATTCGGTGATGGGCGGCAAGACCGTCGACAACATCGATTCGCTTGAAATCCTAACCTATGACGGGCTGCGCATGCACGTCGGCGCCACCGATGACAAGGCGCTTGCCGGCATCATTGCCGAAGGCGGACGCCGCGGCGAGATCTATGCCGCGCTGAAGGCGCTGCGCGACCGTTACGCTGGGCTCATACGCGAGCGCTTCCCGCGCATTCCGCGGCGCGTGTCCGGCTACAACCTCGATCAGCTGCTGCCGGAAAGCGGCTTCAACGTCGCGCGCGCACTGGTCGGCAGCGAAAGCACCTGCGTGCTGGTGCTGGAAGCCACGGCGCGGCTGATACCGAGTCCGCGTTCGCGCTCGCTGCTGGTGCTGGGTTATGACGACGTCTACAGCGCCGGCGACCACGTGATGGAGGTGCTCGAACATCAGCCGATCGGGCTGGAAGGCATCGACGAAGGCCTGATCAGCGACATGAAGCGCATCGGCCTGCACCCGCAAGACGTGGCGCTGTTGCCGCCGGGTGGCGGCTGGCTGCTGGCTGAGTTCGGCGGCGACACGCGGGACGAATCGGACGGCAAGGCGCGGCAGCTGATGGAGGCGCTGAAAAAAAAGGATCACGCGCCATCGATGAAGCTGTTCGACGACCGCGCCGAGGAAAAAATGGTGTGGAAGGTGCGCGAAGCCGGCCTCGGTGCGACCGCACACGTTCCGGACAAGAAGATCACCTGGGAAGGGTGGGAGGATGCCGCGGTGCCGCCGCAACGGCTCGGCGATTATTTGCGCGACTTCCGCAAGCTGCTGCAGCGTTACGGCTACGCCTGTGATCTCTATGGCCATTTCGGCCAGGGCTGCGTTCACACCCGTATCGATTTCGATCTCGAGACGCACAACGGCATCGAGACGTTCCATTCGTTTCTGGGCGATGCCGCGGATCTGGTCGTCGGTTACGGCGGTTCACTGTCCGGCGAGCATGGTGACGGGCAATCGAAAGCCGAATTTCTGCCGAAGATGTTCGGCGCCGAGCTGGTGCAGGCGTTTCGCGAATTCAAGGCAATCTGGGATCCGCGGGCACGGATGAATCCCGGCAAGATCGTCGATCCGTATCTGCCGGCCGACAATCTGCGTCTCGGCACGCATTACAATCCGCCGCAGCCGGCGACGTGGTTCCATTACCCGAAGGACCGCGGTAATTTTGGACGGGTCGCACTGCGCTGCGTCGGCATCGGCAACTGCCGCGGCGAGCATGGCGGCACCATGTGTCCGAGCTACATGGCGACACACGAAGAGCGGCATTCGACGCGCGGACGGGCGCGCATGCTGTTCGAAATGCAGCAGGGCGACGTCGTCACCGGCGGCTGGCGCGATCGCCACGTTCGCGAAGCGCTCGATCTGTGCCTCGCCTGCAAGGGCTGCAAGGGTGAATGCCCGGTCAACGTCGACATGGCGACCTACAAGGCCGAATTCATGGCGCACTATTACAAGAACCGGCTGCGGCCGGCCGCCGCGTATTCGATGGGGATGATCTACTGGTGGGCGCGCCTTGCCGCGCACGTGCCCGACTTCACCAACTTCATCATGCATACGTCACCGCTGTCGTCGCTGCTGAAGGCGCTCGGCGGCATCGCGCAGGAGCGCTGCATTCCGCCATTCGCGTCGCCGACGCTGCGCCAGTGGTTTGCACAGCGGCAGCCGCCGGATGGGCAACGCAGGCGGGTCATTTTGTGGCCCGATACCTTCACCAACCACTTCATGCCGGCGGCCGGACGCGCCGCCGTCGAGGTGCTGGAAGCCGCCGGCTGTGCGGTGACGCTGCCGCCGCGGCCGCTGTGCTGCGGCCGGCCGCTGTATGACCGGGGCATGCTCGATCTTGCAACCAGGCTGTGGCATCAGACACTGGCGACACTGGAAGCCGACATCGCCGCCGGCACCCCAGTGGTCGGTATCGAGCCCAGCTGCGTGGCGGCGTTTCGTGACGAATTGCTCAATCTTTTTCCCGACAATGAAAATGCGAAACGGCTGAGCCAGCAGACGTTCACGCTGAGCGAATTTCTGCAGCACCTCGACTACCGGCCGCCGCCGCTGACATGCCGTGCGCTGGTGCACGGCCATTGCAATCACAAGGCGATCATGCACATGAACGCCGATGAGGCGCTGTTCGGCAAGCTCGGGCTCGATTATGAAATAGTCGATTCGGGCTGCTGTGGCATGGCGGGCTCGTTCGGCTTCGAGAAGGACAAGTACGATCTGTCGCTGAAAATCGGCGAACGCATGCTGCTGCCGGCCGTGCGCCAGGCATCCGGTGACACGCTGATCATTGCCGACGGCTTCAGCTGCCGCGAGCAGATCGTCCAGACCACCAGCCGCACGCCGCTGCACCTGGCGCAAGTGCTGCAGATGGCGCTGCATCCGCAGCCGGAACTGACGGCGCAGGAGCAGAGTGCCGAAGGCGCGCGCCCGTCGGTAATCGGAGGCACCTGACAGGCATCATGGAATTGCGACGCATGGATCGTTCAGGAAACCCGGAAGTCGTCGTCATCACCGGCGCGTCCGCCGGCGTGGGCCGCGCGACGGCACAGGCGTTCGCGCGGCGCGGCGCACATATCGGCCTGCTGGCGCGCGACCCGCAGCGGCTCGACGCGGCCTGCCGGGAAGTCAGGCAACTGGGCGGCAAGGCGCTGGCGCTGGCGGCCGACGTCGCCGACATGGATGCGGTCGAGCGCTCGGCGAACGAAGTGGAACGCACGTTCGGCCCGATCGACATCTGGGTCAACAACGCGATGGTGACGCTGTTCGCGCCGTTCCGGGAAATGGACGCGGACGAATTCAGGCGCGTGACCGAAGTGGCCTATCTGGGCCAGGTCCATGGCACGATGGCGGCGCTGAGACGCATGCTGCTGCGCGATCGAGGCTGCATCGTGCAGGTCGGTTCGGCGCTGGCGAAGCGCAGCATTCCGCTGCAATCGGCGTATTGCGGCGCGAAGCACGCGATCATCGGTTTTACCGATTCGCTGCGCTGCGAACTGATTTACGAGCGCAGCCATGTGCATCTGAGCGTCGTGCATCTGCCGGCGGTCAATACGCCGCAGTTCGGCTGGGCGCGCAATCTGCTGCGCCGCAAGCCGCAGCCGGTTCCGCCGATCTTTCAACCCGAGGTGGCGGCCCGCGCGATCGTATGGGCCGCGCATCATCGCCGGCGCGACGTGCTGGTCGGCGCATCGACGCTGAAAGCCGAATGGGCGCAGAAATTTTTTCCGCATGCGCTCGACTATTATCTCGGCCGGACGGCGTGCGAAGCACAGCAGTCGACCGAAACCGACGACCCCGGGCGCAGCGACAACCTGTGGCAGCCGGTGCCGGGCGATCCGGGCGCCCACGGCCGCTTCGATCGCGGTGCGCGTGATCGCAGCACGGAGCTGTGGCTGACGCGCCATCGCAATCACATTGCGCTGGCGGGGCTGGGCGCTGCCGCGCTGGTGTGCATGGCGCGAAAGGGACGGCGATGAAATCGAAGCTGATCTTCGACGGAGCGGAAAAGACGCATGCAGTGATCATGGACAGCGGCGATGAGGCATTTCACGAACTTACGGAATTCGCTCACCGTAATTACCTGCGCGCAGCGCACCTGACCGGCATCGGCGCGGTCAGCGGCGTCGTCCTCGGTTATTTCGACTGGGAGCGCAAGATCTATCGGCACATCCCGGTCGACCAGCAGCTCGAAGTGATCTCGCTGGTCGGCGATTTCGCGCTCGACGGCGATGAACCGAAACTGCATGCGCACATCGTGGTCGCGAAAGCGGACGGCACTGCGATGGGTGGGCATCTGATCGAGGCGCACGTGCGTCCGACGCTCGAAGTCATCGTCACCGAATCCCCGGCGCACCTGTGCCGTTACAGCGACGCCGAAACCGGCCTCGCATTGATCCGGCTGTGAGGAACGATGATGGACATCGGCAGAACGACGTGGGTGATCGCCGAAGGCTATATTCCGCCTGACAGCTCGCACAGCAATCCGCGCTTCGTCAGTCACGAAGCGGCATGCATACTGAATGCGACAAAGCGTGACGCCGACATAGCGATCACCATTTATTTCAAGGATCGGCCGCCAGTCGGACCATACCGCGTCAGCGTCGCCGCACGCCACACGCTGCATCTGCGCTTCAACGATTTGAAGGATCCGGAGCCGATTCCGCGCGATACCGATTATGCCAGCGTGATCGAATCCACCGTTCCGATCGTTGTGCAGCACACCCGTCTCGATTCGCGCCAGCAGGCGCTGGCGCTGTTGAGTGCGGTTGCCTATCCGGTGGAGTGATGCATGAAAGTTATGGCGCAATTATCCTTCGCGCTTCGCTTATGTGGCCGGAAGGATGAGCGATTGTTTCAGCGCTGCTTACCACCCCGTCCGCTACGCGTCCACCCCTCCTCATTCGAGGAGGGGAAAACGAGAGCAACCGCCACACCGGGCGCCCTCTCCGAAGTTACCGCGAACTCATCTCCCCTCCTTTTTAAGGAGAGGTGGACGCGAAGCGGACGGGGTGGTAGCGGCAAATAAAAGATACTGAATCTTTCCACTGATGCGTTCAGCAATCAAGGAGACGATCATGGCAAGAGCGAGCAAGGCAGCTTACACCGACAAGCAGAAACGCCAGGCGCGTCATATCGAAGAAGGATTCGAAGAGCGTGGCATGTCCGAAGAGGAAGCCAGAAAACGTGCGTGGAAAGTCGTCAACAAGATCACGCATGGCGGTCGAAAATCCGGTTCCGGACGGGGCAAGGAGGAAAACAAGGAGCCATACAAGAAAGGCGGCAAGCGCGGCGGCAAGGCGGCGGCGTCGCGCAGTGCAGCGTCGCGCTCGGCGGCGGCGAAGAAGGGTGCGAAAACCCGTGCGGCCAACAAGCGCAAGAGTGCTGCCGGCGGGAAGAAAGGGAAGGGCGACAAGAAATAGCAGCCGGGGCGGGAGGCCCTCACGCCGCCTCGATGCGCAAGAAGGTCGGCTCTTTTCCTGTCGTTCTCATTCCGTCCCCCGACGGAAGCAACAGGTGTCGTACGCCCGCGGCGCAAACGCCGGCCGGCAATGAAAATCGATTCGCCTCAAACAAATCACCCATCATATCGAAGTGGCTGCAATACGTGATTGCCGTAGCCGGGGATGAATGTCGGCAGCCCGGCGGTTGCGGTTGTGTGCCTTACCGCACAGACGGTTCCGGCGATTCGGCTAGTATTCGTATCACAGGAGCGAGAGGTCAGCATGAGCGTCAGTGTCGGGACGATGCGCCGCTGCGGCGCGCCGAGATTGTGTGCGCTGCGGGTCGGGCCGCGCAATCGTCAGGCGGGTTCGCGCACAGCGCAGCGTTGGACGTTGCGTGTCGCGGCAGCTGCCGTTTGAATGACAACGACATTTGATGTGCTGTATCGCAACCTGATTCGTACAACTGATATGAATGAGCACTTTGCCGCGTGTCAGACAAACACCGATATGGCGGGATTCCATAATGAGCTATCGTGTCGGCAAAGTGGGGGACGGCAACGGAAACTCCGGCCGGTTCGGGCAACGCCTGCAGAAGCGCGGCAGGAACCGGAATTGTTTTCGAACTTCAGGAGAAATTTGTGAAGCGATCCGTCTACACGGCAGGAACAGTGGTGACTTGCAGAGCCGGCCATACATCTTCCACCGCGCACAAATCGGCGACGGTACGGGCGTACTACATTTTTCTGGCACGGCGCGGCACATCGGCGCACACCGGCCGCAACGCGCGCTGGTTCGGGCC
>JBDZVW010000461.1:0-2259 GCA_040255885.1 Betaproteobacteria bacterium | reverse complement strand
AGTGCGCGCCGCACGAAATCCTGTTCGATGTTCGGCAATGCGTCACGAATCGCGCGTGCCAGCCGGCGTTGGGCACTGTTGATGAATTCCAACCGGGCCCGCAGTCCCTGCCCCGCCTGCGCGCTGCCGGAAACGTCATTGGCCGCCCGGCCGGCGTTGCCGTCCAGGCGCGTAATGAGCTCCGCCAGGATCACGCAATTTTTTGTACCGCCGTCCCGCAGCGCGGCGAACCGGTTCCGCGCCGCACTGCCACGCTCGCAATCGTTCGTGAACGCGGCGGCCGCGACGGCGCCGGCCTGCTCGGCCGCCAGCAGACGGCACAGCAGCGCCAGCAGTTCGTCCCGTGTCAGCGCCGGAACGGCACCGAAGTAATCGGGCGCCACTTCGGACGCATAGCACGGCGGCGAACGGTAACCGCCGCTCATGGCAGCGCTGCCGCCCTCGCCACGCGCGGCAACCCGCGATCGGCCAGCAGCGCGCGAAACTCGGCTGCGCATTGCGCCGGATCGAGCGCCGCAATGGCATCGCCGCCGCCGCGATAGATGTGCGCTTCGGTGACGATGAAATCCATCGGAATGTCGAACGACTGCGGATAAATGGTTTCGATGCGGAATGCGTCGAACGCCAGACCGATCGCGATCGGGCGCGGTGCGATCGCGGCCAGTGTGCGGTCGAAATAACCGCCACCGTAGCCGAGCCGGTAGCCGCGATCGTCGAAGCCGTTGGCCGGCGCGATCGCCACGTCCGGGATCACGACGCCGGAATCGACCGGAAACGGTATGTCGTGCACGCCTTTCTCCAGCTTCGTGCCGGGATGCCATTCGCGGAACTGCATCGGCGCACTTTTCTCGACCACCACCGGCAACGCGCCGACCACACCCTGCTCGCGCCAGTGGCGCAGCGCGAAGCGGGCGTCGGGCTCGTTGCGGATCGGCCAGCACAGTCCGACCGTCATTCCCGCCTGGAACGGAAAACCGCCGGTCAGCAAATCGGTAATACGCGCGTTCCAGTCATGGACTTGATCGTGCGCAATCGCTTCGCGCCGTGCCACGCATTCCCAGCGGAACTGCTTGCGCCACGCGCGGATTTCATTCACATCCTGCATTCGTTGCTCCTTTTTCCTTTTTTTCCCGTTTCTTATTTATAATCGGCCAAACACGCTTGGGAAGCAAACCCGCCCGGTTTCATCATCGCGCCAGACCCCCAAAATGCTGCCAGCCCTTCTCCTTCTTCTTTCGCTGTTGGCGATTGTTCCGGCGCCGGCAGTCGCCGCCGGCGAAAGCCCCGTCGTGGCACAGCCGCCGCCGGGCACCCGCGAAATTCCGATTCCGTCGTGGTTCAAGCTGTCGTTTCTCGATATCCCGGACGACGTCAAGGAAGCGACCGCGGCCGGACGCCGCGTGATGCTGTACTTTGGCCAGGACGGCTGCTCCTATTGCCTGAAACTGATGCAGGTCGACTTCACGCAGAAGAACATCGTCGGCATGATGCACCAGCACTTCGACGCGATCGCGTTCAACATCTGGGGCTCGCGTGAGGTCACCTGGCTCGACGGCAAGACGCGCACCGAAAAAGACCTGGCGCATTTCCTGAAAATCCAGTTCACGCCGACGCTGCTGTTTCTTGACGAAAAGGGCAACGTCGCGCTGCGCGTGAACGGCTACTACCCGCCGTCGAAATTCATCGTCGCGCTTGATTACGTGACTGGTCACATGGAAAGCAGGATGCCGTTTTCGGAATACATGAAAAAGCATTATCGGGAACATGGGAGCGGTATGCTGCACGACGAACCCTTTTTTGTGAAGCCGCCGTACGAACTGAAACGGCTCGCAAACGGCGGCAAACCGCTGATGGTACTGTTCGAAAAGAAAGACTGTGCGGCATGCGACGAACTGCATGCAAAAACGCTCAAGGATGCGAAGACCATGGCGCTGATCACACGTTTCAGCGTGGCGCGACTCGATGTGGAGAGCAACCATGCGCTCGTCACGCCCGACGGCAGCCGCACCACCGCTGCGCAATGGGCGAACGCACTCGGCATTGCCTACACGCCGACACTGGCATTCTTCGACGGTGGCGCGAAAGAAGTATTCCGCATCGAGGGCTATGTCAAACCCTTCCATTTCGCTTCCGGTCTGGACTATGTCGCGAGTGGCGCGTTTCGCAATCAGCCTGATTTCCAGAAATTTCTGGAGACACGCGCACAGCGCCTGCGGGCGCGCGGCGAGACCGTCAAAATATTCTAGATCGTGCAGCCGG
>JBDZVW010000460.1:0-2265 GCA_040255885.1 Betaproteobacteria bacterium | reverse complement strand
CTGCGCCAGCAGCTCGTCGAACTTGATGCGCCGCCACGCCGGATGCGTGCGCTCTTCGAGCGCGGCGCGCGACGCATCCGACGGTGGATGATGCAGATAGCGCACACTTTCGGCGAACGGCAGCAGCGCCCGCTGCGCGATCAGTTCCGGCGGCAGTGTGTCGTTCAGATCCGCCGCCGCCAGCGCGCGTTGCACCAGCGCGCGCAGCGCGTCCTGTCCCAGTCCCGCGGTAGTTGGATAAACGGGTGTCAGGGTCTCCGCCAGCGGCATGTCCGGCGTCACCATGCGGTAACGCGGATGCACCATTTCGGCGCCGAAAAATCCCTGACGCAATTCGCCGAACGCGCGTACCCGCCGGCCTGCGGCAAGCTGGCGCGACTGGCTGGGATAGAAATTGAAAAACCGCAACGTCGCGACGCCGCTGCCGTCGGCGATATGGCACACGAGCTGACGCCGCGGACGAAACTGCACGCCGCTTTCGACGATTTCACCTTCGATCAGCACCGGCTGCGCCGGCGGCGCATCGGCGATCGGATACAGGTGCGTTTCGTCGTCATAGCGCAGCGGCAGATGCAGCACCAGATCGAACGGGCGATGAATGCCGAGCCTGGCGAGCCGCTCGCGCACCGCGTCGGACAGCCGCGCGAACGTTTTGTCCGGCACCTCCGGAGCGGCCGCAGCAGCGCGGAGCATCGCCTTCACCGGGTGCCGCCGCTGCCGCAACGGACGGCCGATCTATGCTGCGAGTTCGAGAATGGCGTCGATTTCAACCAGGGCGCCACGCGGCAGGCTGGCGACACCAATCGTGACGCGCGCCGGATACGGCTGGCTGAAACGGCCGGCCATGATTTCGTTGACGCGCGCGAAATTTCCGAGATCGGTGAGATAGATCGTCAACCGCGCGACGCCATCGAGCGTGCCGCCCGCCGCGCGCGCCACCGCATCAAGGTTGTCGAATACGCGTTGCGTTTGCGCGTCGATGCCGTCCACCATCTGCATGCTGACCGGGTCCAGTCCGATCTGCCCGGAAAGATAAACGGTGCGGCCGCACCGCACCGCCTGTGAATAGGGGCCGATCGCCTGCGGTGCGTTGTCGCTGTGAACGGGTTGCTTCGCCATGCCTGCTCCGTCTGGTTGGTTGGCTGTAGGGGCTGAATTACGCTATCATTAAAGAATAATACAAGATTCTGATCCGTGCCAAAGCAGCCGTTTTCCTGCTTCCGGCCATGCCCGTCGATCTCATCTCCAATCTCGAAAAAATGCTCGCCGCGGGCCGTGACAGTGCGCTGCTGCGCTTCAGTCTCGGCAACGAATATGCGAAACAGGGAGATTGCACAACCGCGGCGCGCCACCTGCGCGTGGCGGTGCAGCTCGACCCGAACTATTCCGCGGCATGGAAATCGCTGGGCAACGCGCTGGCTGAAAGCGGCGCCTTGAATGACGCGCTCACGGCCTACCGGCAGGGCATCCAGGTGGCCGAGACGCGCGGCGACAAGCAGGCCGCGAAGGAAATGGCAGTATTCGCGCGACGCGTCGAGAAACGGCTGACGCAAGCCTGAGCCGCCGCCGCCCGATGACACCGACTTGCGAATGACGATCCACTCCCGAATCGGGCAAACGCCGGGGTCGATCGAGTTTCCCGCATCGTCGGACATTGCGCCGCAGGCATCCGCCATCCGGATCCGGCATGACGGGCCCTCGCCCGCCCGCACGCGCACGCTGCGGATAATGCCGACCAACGAATGATCAGTGTTCAGAAGCTTCGCCGCATCCTGATCGGCGCTCCGCGTGATCCGCTGGATCCGCGCACGCGCGAGCACATTGCGCTGGTCGCATTCTTCGCGTGGATCGGACTCGGTGCCGACGGCCTGTCGTCATCGTGCTACGGGCCGCAGGAGGCATTCCTGGCGCTCGGCGAGCATACGGATCTGTCGCTGCTGCTGGCGGTCGCCGTCGCCGCCACCGTGTTCATCATCGCACTCGCCTACAACCAGGTCATCGAACTGTTCCCGAACGGCGGCGGCGGCTACAAGGTCGCAAGCGCACTGATCGGGCCGCGCACCGGCATGGTGACCGGAGCCGCGCTGATCGTCGATTACGTGCTGACGATTGCGATCTCGGTTGCCAGCGGCGCCGACGCAGTATTCAGCCTGCTGCCGCTGCAGTGGCATGACTGGGCGGTGCCGGCCGAAATCGTGACGATCCTGATTCTGATGGTGCTGAACCTGCGCGGCATCAAGGAAGCGATCGCAGTGCTGCTGCCGC
>JBDZVW010000459.1:0-2268 GCA_040255885.1 Betaproteobacteria bacterium | reverse complement strand
CGCAGGCCCGCCGCTTTCAACGCCGGCACGATATCGGCAAGATGTCCGCGGCTGCGGACCAGGATCGCAATCGTCTGCTGCGGATTTTCCGCCTGTGCCTGCCGCACCAGGGTGACGACGCGTTCCGCTTCCGCCGCGCGGTCGGCATCGGCCAGCGCGTGCACCGTAACCGCCGGTCCCGCCAGCGGCGCATGTTCGGCCACCGCGGACGAGTACGGCACCGCACCGCTGGCGGCATCTTCGGCCGCCGGCAGCACCTGCACGAAAGCATCGTTGACCCAATCGACGATGCCCTGCTGCGAACGGAAATTCACGCTCAGCGTCAGCGGCTCCAGCGCGACCTGGCCGATACCGCCGCGGCGTGCCCGCAGATAGAGCGCAACGTCGGCTTCCCGGAAACGGTAAATCGACTGCATCGGATCACCGACGACGAACAGCGTGCGGCCGTCGTCCGGCTGCCAGCCGGCCGTGAGCCGTGCCAGCAGCTCGTACTGCGACAGCGACGTATCCTGAAATTCGTCGATCAGCAGGTGACGGATGCGATAATCGAGCGCCAGCGCCAGGTCGGTCGGTTGATCGTCGTCGCCGAGCGCGCGCACTGCCGCCTGCGATACGGCCGTGAAATCCGCCTGGCCGCGTTCCGCGAACAGCACATCGAGCTGCGCCACTGCGACCGGCAGCAGGCCGATCAGCGCTTCGACAATTTTCCACTGGTCGTCGCCGTAGACGGCCGCCGGCAGCAGACGCACGGTGTGCAGCCGTTCGGTGAAACCGGAATGCTTGCCGATTGCTTCGAGCAGCGCCTCGAACGTTTCCTTGCAGCTTCGCAGGCGCTCCTTTTCAGCCGCATTGCGCGCCGAACTCGCCGCCGGGAAGCCGATCTTCACGTTGACCGCGCGCCGCGGCGCACCTTCGCTCGTCAGCACCAGTTGCGCCAGCCCCAGCCATGCCGGCAGCGCGTCCGGATCCGTGTCCGGCAGCACAGTGATGCCATCACAGTTCAGTATTTCGGAATCGCGGCCGGACGCTGCGAGATTTTCTGCGGCGATGCGTGCCGCCGCCAGCAGCGGTCCGGCAACATCGGCCGGCACGCCATCCCGCAGCTGCCGCAGCGCGCCGCACACCACGCCGGCCAGCGCCGCTTCCAGCGTTGCGCGTTCGATGCGCGGCGAGCGCCGGTCGGCGACGTGGCGCAGCCATTGGTCACGCCGCCCCAGCATGTCGGCCAGCAGCTGCTCCGCCACGCCGGCGTTGTTATCGAGGTGAGCCAGCATGCGCGCAATCAACGGTGCCCACACGACGGGCTGATCGAGCTGCACGAGCGTACGCCGCGCCGCTTCGACATAGAGCGGCCGGGCGTCTTCGACGATATCGGGCTGACCGCCGAAACCCGACAGCACCGGCATCTGGCGTGTCAGACCCAGACACAGCGAATCGATGGTCTGGATACGCAGCCGGTTCGGATTCGCCGCCAGATGCCAGCCGTGCTGCGTGTCGCGTGCCGCCGCCGCACGCGCCAATAGCCAGGTATGGTGCCGGTGTGGCGCGGCGGGTGGCGTTTCATCCCGCGCCGACGCCAGCGCCTGCAGCACGCGGTCGCGCATTTCTCCGGCCGCCTTGCGCGTGAACGTGATCGCAACGATTTCTTCCGGCGCCTCGACCCGTGCCAGCAGCCGCAGGTAACGCCGGATCAGCAGCTCGGTCTTGCCCGAGCCTGCCGGCGCCTGGACGATGAACGAGCGTGCCGGATCGAGCGCGCGCTCACGCGCCGCGCTGTCGGCGTCGCGGGTCACGCGATCGGCGGCCGGACGCGGATCATTCATCGTCATGCTCCGCCGCCAGCGGGCCGCGGTCGAACAGTTCGGTGACGCGGCATAGCGGCCCGATGTCACAATAACGGCAGGTCTGAGGATAATGCTTTGGAGCGACCTGCGCGTCGCCGGCAAGGAAGCCTGCAGCCAGCCGTTCCAGCACACCGCTCCAGGAATCGAACAGCGCATTCCAGCCGGCGTCATTTTCTGCGCCGGGCGCAACGCCCGGCAATACTTCCGCCGTACGCGAACGGCCCTTGAACGCGACTTCCTGCGCACTGAGCCGTACGAAGCTCAGCGCGTCGACATCGCCGCCGTCGGTAACCGCATAGAGCGGCAACTGCGGCTCGTCCGGACGCTCGCCGTCCCACGCGCCCACGTTCACCGCCCCGGTCTTGTAATCGAGAATGACATGCGCCCCATCAGGCAACCGGTCGATGCGGTCGATGCGCACGTC
>JBDZVW010000458.1:0-2282 GCA_040255885.1 Betaproteobacteria bacterium | reverse complement strand
CTTCGGTGCCGCCCGAACTCGAAGAGATCGTCTGCGAGAAGCTCGGCCTGGGCATTGAAGCGGCCTCGACGCAGATCATCCAGCGCGACCGGCACGCCCAGTTCGTCGCCACGCTGGCGCTCATCGGCGCGTCACTCGAAAAGTGTGCACCAGCCGCACGATTCCTGCGCAAAAAAGTGCTCGAGGTTGTGCAGCATGCCGACCGGGCAGGTCTGGTCGTCGAGCACGATCATCGTGCCGGTGCCGAGCCGGCTGCCGGCTGCCTGCAACGAATCGAAATCCATTGCGACGTCGAGATGCTCGTCAGTGACGAAATCGGTCGACGCGCCGCCCGGCAGCGCGCCACGGAACTGACAGCCGTCACGCATGCCGCCCGCATGCTCTTCGAGGATCTCGCGCATCGGCGTTCCCATCGGTAGCTCCCACAGTCCCGGCTTCTTCACCTTGCCGCTGACGCCGTAGAGCTTGGTGCCGCCGTCTTCACCGCGGCTCAGGCTCTTGAACCAGTCCGCGCCGCGCGCGACGATGTGCGGCACGTTGCACAGCGTCTCGACGTTGTTGACGATCGTCGGCTTGCCCCACAGGCCGCTCACCTGCGGATACGGCGGCTTCGCGCGCGGGTTCGCACGCTTGCCTTCGAGCGCGTTGAGCAGCCCGGTCTCCTCGCCGCACATGTAGCGCCCGGCGCTGACATGAAGGTGCATTTCGAGGCCGTATCCGGAGCCGAGGATGTCACGGCCCAAGTAGCCCTTGCCGTAGGCAGCATCGATCGCGCGTGTCAAACGCTGCGCCGCGAGCTGGTAGGCCCAGCGCAGGAAGATATAGCCGACGTCGGCCTGCACCGCATAGGCGCTGATGATCATCGCTTCGATCAACTGGTGCGGATCGCCTTCGAGCAGCAGCCGGTCCTTGAACGTGCCGGGCTCCATCTCGTCGGCGTTGCACACCATATATTTCGGATGCGGCGCGTCGTCGCCCATCGGCACGAAGCTCCATTTCTTGCCGGTCGGAAAGCCGGCGCCGCCGCGCCCGCGCAGATTGGATTTCGTCACCGCGTCGAGCACTTCGGCGGGCGTCATGCGCAGCGCCGTGCGTAGCGCGTCGTAGCCGCCGGCCTTCTCGTACTGCACGAGGTCGGGCGGTTCAGCGCCGGGCCGGATGTTGCGTGTCAGAGGTGTGTCCATCATCGGATTTCGGTTGTTCTTTCCGATAGCGATTCAGAATGTCGTCGAGTTTTACCGGGTCCAGATCCTGGTAGTGGTCGGTATCGACCATCATCACCGGCGCATGGTCGCAGTCGCCGAGACAGACGCTCGGCAGCACGGTGAAGCGGCCGTCGCTGGTGGTTTCGCCGACTTGCGCGCCGAGCGTTTTCGCGAGGTGCTCGCGCAGCCGCTGGTAGCCCATGATCCAGCAGCTGACGCTGTCGCACAGCAGGATCACGTGGCTGCCGACCGGCCGCCGGAAGATCATGTTGTAGAAGGTCGCGACCGCTTCCAGCTCCGACGGCGCAAAGCGCAGGAATGCCGCGACGTCGGCGATCGCATCGTCCGACACCCAGCCGCGACGTGACTGCACGACCTTCAGCGCCTCGATGCACAGCGCCTGCTGATCCTGGTAGTGCCGCGATTCGGCTTCGATTTCACGTTTTTCGTCGTCGCTCAGCATGCTCGTCAGCGGTCCACGTCGGCCATCACGAAATCGATGCTGCCCAGAATCGCGATCAGATCCGGCACCATCAGGCCACGGCTGATTAGTGGAATCATCTGCAGATGCGGAAACGACGGCGTGCGGATGCGTGTGCGATACGGCATCGTGCTGCCGTCGCTGATCAGGTAATAGCCGTTGTTGCCCTTCGTCGCTTCGATGCCGATGTGCGCTTCGTCCGGCGGGATCACCGGCCCCCAGCTGACGCCGAGGAAGTGATCGATCAGCGTCTCGATGTCGTGCATCGTGTGATGCTCCTTCAGCGGCGGCGTCGTCAGCGGATGATCGGCCTTGTACGGACCGTCCGGCATGTTGTTCACGCACTGCTCGATGATGCGCAGGCTCTGCCGCATCTCCTCGACGCGCACTGCACAGCGGTCGAAGCAGTCGCCGTGCTGGCCGACCGGAATGTCGAAGTCGAACCACTCGTAGCCCGAGTACGGCCGCGTCTTGCGAAAATCCCACTCGAAGCCGGTCGCACGTAATCCGGCGCCGGTGACACCCCATTCGATCGCTTCGTCGGTGTCGTAGCAGCCGACGCCGCGGCTGCGCTTCTGCAGGATGCGGTTGCCGAG
>JBDZVW010000457.1:0-2287 GCA_040255885.1 Betaproteobacteria bacterium | reverse complement strand
AGTCCGCGCACCGCCTTGATCATGTCGATCACGCGATCGAGATCGCGCTGCTTCGGCCCGCGCCACGCAGCGCCCATGCAGAAGCGCGTCGCGCCCTTGTCTTTCGCGGCACGTGCCGCGGCCACCACGTCGTCAACCGACAGCATCGCTTCGTTGTCCACGCCGGTGTGGTAGCGTGCCGCCTGTGAGCAGTAACCGCAATCCTCCGGGCAACCGCCGGTCTTGACCGACAGCAACGTCGACAGTTGCACTGCGTTGGGATCGAAGTGCTCGCGGTGCACAGTTTGCGCGCGGTGGATCAGGTCATTGAACGGAAGATTGAACAGCGCTTCAACCTCGTCAATCGTCCAGCGCGGCGCGGATTGCCGGGACGATACGGTTCTGCTAACTTGCGGTGTGTCGATAACGGTATTCATTACTTGTCTTTCGTGGATACGGAATTCATTGCCGCCGCGGCCGCGAGGCGTCGCCGCTGCTGACACGGGCGCTCACGAATCGTCCGGCGCGGTAAAAAGCCTTCTGCATCATCCGGAATGACCTCTTTATTGTCAAATTTTTTCGGAAAATTTCTAAACAGCGGCCTAAAATTCGGGCAGACGCTACTGCCGCAGCAATGCCTGCTGTGTGCCGGCGCGAGCGGCGATGCATTGCTGTGCGCCACATGCATGGACGATTTGCCATGGCTACCCGACTCTCATTGCGCAATCTGCGCCCAACCGATCCCGCAGCCGGGCGTCTGTGGCGCCTGTCTCAAAAAACCGCCACGCTTCGATGATGTTCAGGCTGCATTTGCCTACGCTTTTCCGGCTGATGCGCTGATCCAGGCGTACAAATATGGCGGCAATCTCGCGATCGCCCGCATCGCCGCCGACGCGCTGCTGCGGAAAATCACGCCGGCGCGCTGCGATCTGATCGTGCCGGCACCGCTGGCGCGCAAGCGGCTGATCGAGCGCGGCTTCAACCAGGCACTGGAAATCGGACGCCTGGTCAGCCGTGCCACCGGCATACCGCTGCTGGTCGATGCCTGCCGCAAGGTCGCCGACACGCCGCCGCAGGCGTCATTACCGTGGGATGCGCGTGCAAAAAATCTGCGCGGCGTATTTGCGTGCGATCATTCATTGAACGGAAAGTCGGTCGCGGTAATCGACGACGTGCTGACCAGCGGTGCGACGCTGAACGAACTGGCGCGCTGCCTGAAGCGCGCCGGCGCCGAACGCGTCAGCGGCTGGATCGTGGCGCGCGTTGCGCATTGATCGCGCCGCCTGCTTTTTGACCGCGCATCCGAAGCGCGATAACTTTGCGGCACAAGCCGGCGACGCGAATCACATCGTCAGGCGGCCGGATTTTCCCCGTGATCGGCTCGAGGACATTTCATGAACGCTGAACAATTGCGCGCGTTGCAGGCGCCGCTGAAGGAACGCTACCGCCAGGACCCGGCCTCCGCGCTGCTCACGCTGGAAGCCCGTGGCCGGCTCGACATCGACGCGCTGACCTGCCGCATCGAAACCGGCAAGGGCCGGGTCGAGGCCGGCTTGCACCCGGCAACAGGCGGCGACGGCGCCGCCGCCTGTTCCGGCGACATGCTGCTGGAAGCGCTGGCCGGCTGCGCCGGCGTGACGCTGACCGCCGTTGCCACCGCGCTCGGCATCAAAATCAACGGCGGAACGGTCAACGTCGAGGGCGACCTCGATTTCCGCGGCACGCTGGGTACTGCGAAGGATGCACCGGTCGGATTCAAGAACATCCGACTGCGTTTCGACCTCGACACCGATGCCAGCCACGAGCAGCTCGCGACGCTGTTCAAGCTGACCGAACGCTATTGCGTCGTGTTTCAAACGCTGAAGAACGGGCCGAACATCGAAATTTCACACAACGTGCGACAGTGAACCGGTAGCAGTTATTTCGGTTCGGTGAAATCATCCACGAAATATTCGTTCGGACGGCGCTCGCCGGCGATGCGCGCGGACTCGATCGCGCGCAGGTCGACGCGCCGGATCTTGCCCGAGATCGTCTTCGGCAACTCGCCGAATTCAAGCCGCCGGATGCGCTTGTATGACGCCAGCCGCTCACGAACGAAACGGAAAATGTCACGCGCGACTGCGTCGCCGGGCGGGTGGCCGGCAGCCAGCGTCACGAACGCCTTCGGCACCGACAGCCGCAGCGGATCGGGGCTCGGCACCACCGCCGCCTCCGCGATCGCCGGATGCTCGATCAGCGCGCTTTCCAGTTCGAACGGACTGATGCGGTAATCGGACGACTTGAACACGTCGTCGGCGCGGCCGACATA
>JBDZVW010000106.1:0-8611 GCA_040255885.1 Betaproteobacteria bacterium | reverse complement strand
GCAGGCGGCGTAGAAGTTTTCGCGCCGGGATTCATCACGGCCTTGCAGGGCGCAAGCCTGCGCACCGCCGTGCCGACGTTTCGGCTGTCAGGCCTGCGGCGCGTTCCACGGCTCCACTCGCAACATCAGTTTGCCCTGAAATCCCGGCAGCGCGCCCTTGCGCGTCGACAGTGCGATGCCGAGTTCACGCGCGCCGTCGCTCGTCACCGTAACATCGGCGACAGTGGGGGCCGCGCCGAGGCCATTGACCGATGCGAGGCCATAGCGAACGGTGTTTTTGCGCACTGCAAACGTGATGCTTTCCTGGTACAGAAAACCTTCGAAGTGTTCATCGAACCAGAATTTCCTGTCGACTTCGAATGCCGGAACACGGATGCCGAAGTCGATTGAAAACATCAGCGCCGTATCGTTGGCGCGGCGCGCCGCCTCCAGCAGATAGCCGGTGAACAGATAAACCGGCGTTTTTTCCTTTGTCAGTTCGTCATAGGTTTTCAGTATTGAAGAAGCCTGTGCGTAACGGCGTTCGTTGAGGTAGTAATTTGCCGCGCCGCGTACCTGGCTGGCGACATCGAAATAGTACGAGCCTCTGATCTCTGCGCCGGCATCCTTCTTTTCCTGTATCGGTTTGGCCAGTGGCAGTTCGTCCACCACCAGCGTGGCGGTGATGCGCCGTTCGCCGAACAGGAAACGGCGCAGGTTCTGATAGCCGGATTCCGAGTTGACGATGCCGTAATGCCCGGAATGGCTGCGGTAATCGACGGCGCGCGGCGCGCCGTCCACGTACGCGTTCGTCATCATCACCAGGCCGTCGCTCATGGGACCGGTCGCGTACTTCGAAAGTCCCATGAACGCGCCGTAATCCTTGTAGTCGGACCCGATGAAGCAGAAAAAGCGGTCATTCGGAAAGGCGCCATCAAGCACGTTCACGCCGCCCTCCTGCTGCGGCAGCTTCAGATATTCGCGCATGCGGTCGCGATTGAAATTGGCGATCTGCAGCTTGTCGATAGCGCCCAGATCAGGCGCGTTGAGGCCGGCGAGATCGATGCCGTTGTGGGGCGTGCCGTAGGTATAGGCCTTGTCGACATAATGCGGATTGGCCTGGCCCGGCACAAGTTCCAGCGCAGCATTGTCGGCCGCGTCCGGCGCGCCGAAGCGGCAGATGTTCTGCAGGTAGCAGCGGCAGATCAGGCCGCCCATCGAATGCGCGACGAGGTAAACCTTGAATTTCGCACGTTGCGCGGCATCGTCGCCGCAAATCGCGTTGCGTACCGTGAGGATGAAGCGCCTGAGGTCGGCCGCAAACTGCTCCATCGATACGCGCTGACCGTCGCCGAGCGAATCCGACACTTTCTCGTAGTAGCGGAACACCCATACCGAACGTGCCGGCGCAGTGCCCGGCTCGTAGCCATCGCCACCATTGTGGAACGCGTCCACGTATTGGTGATCCTTCATCAGGCGCAGCAGCGGCGACTCGAAAATGAAGCGCACCGGCTTCTTGTCGGCGTCCTGGCGCAGCATCGTTGAGCCGAGATTGAACCCCATGTACGGATCGGCAGTAGTCTCCTCTATCTCGGCCATGGTCGCGGCGTAGCCGCGAACGTAGATGATGGGCAGAAACGGGTACGTGATCGGCTCGGTCATCGTCAATCTCCTCCGGATCGAAACCGCGCGGAACGCCTCGCCGCTCGTGGAATCAGCCGGTACACACGCTTTTTACCGGCGTTCTTCTACATCGGCGGTGCTGCCGGCGAATAATACCCTTGGCGAACGTCAACCGCCACCGCGACGATTCCGACCGGAAGGCGATGGCGGGTGATCAAACGCCCAGTTCCGCAAATACTTCCCGGGCGACCCGGAAGCTGTCGATCGACGCCGGAACGCCGCAATAGATCGCGGTCTGCATCAGGACTTCCCGGATCTCGTCCTTCGACAGCCCGTTGTTGAGCGCGCCGCGCACGTGCACCCTGAGCTCATGCGGCCGGTTGAGCGCGGTCAGCATCGCGAGGTTGATGAAGCTGCGTGTCCTGCGATCGAGGCCGGGCCGATTCCAGATCTCGCCCCAGCAATACTCGGTGACGAATTCCTGCATCGGCCGATTGAAATCGTCGGCATTCTTGAGCGATGTGTCGACATGCTCGGCGCCCAGTACTTCGCGCCGCACTTTCAGTCCCTTTTCGAACAGTTCCTTTTGCATGACAGGCCTCCTTCAGAGATGAACGGGTATTGACCGCGATGACATGACTTCGCGAGACAGGTGTCATTCTGTCATATAATTCCGCTATCCAAGCAGGCCGCGCATCATTCGGGCAACAGGATCAGGCCGGCTGGAGGAGATATCCGCATGTGCAATCCGCCTTTCGAGGCCACCGTTCGCCCCCGCCGCTTCACGGCCACGCTGCCCGCTGCCACGCCCCGGCACTGGTGCGACGAAAATCCCGTCATCACCCATCTGCTCAACTGCTATACGTTGCTGATTCCGGGCAACGAAGGCTATTACATCCGCACGCTGCGGCGGGTTCTGCCGCAACTGCCGGAATCGATGCGCGACGTGGTGACCCGGTTCTGCCTGCAGGAGGGTCAGCACGGCTCGGGGCATCTTCGTCATCAGGCGCTGCTGGAAAATCAGGGCTACCGCATCCGCGGCTTCCAGCGCCGCACCGATGCTTTTCTGTACAAGTTCGTCGAACGTCTGACTCCATTCAAGGTGCGTCTGGCAATCGTGGCCTGTGTCGAGCACCTGAACGCTTATCTGGGGCACGAGTTTCTTTCACAACGCATCCTCGAAGACGCCGATCCATCGCTGCGCGTGCTGTTCGAATGGCATTTCGCCGAAGAGATCGAACACAAGCACGTCGCCTATGACGTTCTGCAGGCGATGGCGCCGAGCTATCCGTTGCGCGTCACGGGCGCGCTGCTGGCAATGCCGCTGTTCTACCTGCTGGTTACGACAGGCATGTTGAATCTGCTGCGACAGGACAAGCTGCTCGGCCAGCGCCGCACCTGGAGACTGTTCCGCGAGCATCTGTTCTCCGGACACCACATGGCGCGGCGATCGCTGGCGCACCTGCGCGACTATCTTCGCCCCGGCTTTCACCCGTGGCAATTGCGCGATTACGAACTGGCGCAAGCGGTGCTCACTCGCTATGGTTCGGGAGAAGCTGCGCTGCTGCAGCCTTTTGAAAGACCGGGACCGGATACGACTTGCTGACAGCCCTTCCCCGTTGCTGACAAGTCGTGCATCGTTCGGCCGTTTCGGCCAAAACGGCAATTGCCGTTCTCTTCTACGCGGCCGCGCCGGACGTTCTTGTGCGCCACGCGGCCGGCGATTCCCCGGTATGACGCTTGAACGCCCGATTGAAGGCGGACTCGGAAGCGTAGCCGACCCGCTCGGCGATCGGTGCCATTCCGCGCACGCCGTCGCGCAGCAATTCGGCGGCGAGTTGCAGCCGCCAGCATGTCAGATAATGCATCGGCGGCTGGCCGAGCCGTTGCGCGAAGCGGGCGGCAAGCAATGTCCGCGATGCACCGACTTCGCGTGCCAGGCTTTCGACCGTCCAGCCGCGAGCGGGATCCGCGTGCAGACAGCGTAGCGCGCGCCCCACCAGCGGATCGTTCAGCGCGCCCAGCCAGCCGACTGCATCGGCCGGCAGCGTCGTCATATGGCGGCGCAGTATTTCGATGAACAGCAGCTCGGCCAGACGCGTGAGCAGGCAGGCGCTGCCGGGCCGTGCGGCATCGACTTCTCCGGTGAAGTGGCGGACGGTTGCGGCGAGCAGCGATATTGCGGATTCGTTCGCAGTCGGCACGTGAAGCAGCCTCGGCAGCCCCTTGCACAGCGGATTGAACAACAGTTCGTCGCAGTGCAGAAAGCCGCAGATCAACCGTGTGATTGTGCCGCCGCCGCCATGAAAGATGACCGCCCAGCCTTCATCTGTGGGCGCCGCCGCGAAGAGATCTGCAATGGCGGCCGGCTCTGCCGGCTGATCGCCTCCCATCACGTGAATGTCGCCGTAGGGCAATGCAACGATGTCGCCGGTCTCCAGCCACAGCCGATCACAGCCGTCGATCTCGATCCAGCAGCGCCCTTCGGTCACCAGATGGAACAGCAGAAGCTGCCGGGCCGCCGGCAGCAGCATCTGCGCGATTTCGGTGGCATGAGGCGTTTTGAACGCCCACGGCGCCGAGAAAACACCGCGCAGCAACACCGCACCCGACATTCGCACCACACGCAGCACGTCGGACAGCACGTCAAAAGCATTCAAAGGCAGGCGATCGGTGCCAGGCGTTTCGGACAAGATTTTCGGAGCCTCGATCATTGTCTTTGCTCGGCCGCTGCGGAACACTGTCCTGCCGGTGTTCCAGGGGCAGTTTAAACGATTGTCGAGGAGATACAACCGAGGGTTGCAACAACGCCGGGTTTTTAATATTTGCCAAGGAGGATTGATCATGAGCAATGAAAAATCCTATACGGGGCGGTGCTTTTGCGGGGCGGTTCAGGTCAAGGTAAGCGGCGAGCCGGTCGGCATGGGCTATTGCCACTGCGATTCATGCCGGCGCTGGTCGGCGAGTCCGGTGAACGCCTTCACGCTGTGGAAACCCGATGCGGTACAGGTGACAAAGGGCGCGGACAACATCGGAACGTACAACAAGACCCCGCAGAGTACCCGCAAGTGGTGCAAAATCTGTGGCGGTCATGTCTTGGCCGAACACCCGACACTGGGAGTGACCGACGTTTATGCCGCTGTTATTCCCGATTTGCCGTTCGAGCCCGGGATTCACGTGAATTACGAGGACACGGTGCTGCATCTCCGGGATGGTCTGCCGAAGCAGAAGGACTTCCCGAACGAAATGGGCGGCTCCGGCGTGGAGATGCCGGAATAGCACGTCGCACGTCGGTATTGTGGGTGGCTACGCTGTTTCCGCGTGCGCCCGCGCCGCGACCGCCGCGCCGTAGCGCTCCGATATTTCGTCGGGCCCGGATATTGAAACGCTCAGATCGTGGATCAATCCGTCGCGCAGGCCGTAAATCCAGCCGTGCACCGTCAGCCGCTGGCCCGCCTGCCACGCGTCCTGCACGACCGTCGTCCGGCTCGCGGCGGCGACCTGTTCGATCACGTTCAATTCACATGCCCGATCGATTCGTGCCGGCATGTCCGGTTCGCGCGACAGCAGATGATCGTGCTTGCGGCAGGTATTGCGGATTTCCCCGATCCAGTTGTCAACGAGGCCGGCGCGCTGACCCGTCACCGCCGCCGTCACGCCGCCACAACCGTAGTGGCCGGTAACGATGATGTGCTCGACGCGCAGCACCTCGACCGCATACTGAATCACCGACAGGCAATTCATGTCGGCGTCCTTCACCAGGTTCGCGATGTTCCGATGAACGAACACCTCGCCCGGATCGAGCCCGATGATGATATTCGCCGGTACCCGGCTGTCGGAACAGCCGATCCACAGGTAAGGCGGCTTCTGCTGGGCGGCCAGACGTTCGAAATAATGCGAATCACGCGCACGTATGTCCTCGGACCAGTGGCGATTGTTTTGCAGCAGATGATCGATAGCAGTCATTTACAATATCTGTCAGAAAGATAAAAACGTTGCCCATAAAGTTGTTCACGGCAACTCGCCGAATCCATGCCGGCGCACCGAAGGATTCCACGAACGCGAACAACAGGCCGAGCGCCAGCGCGATGACGGAAGCGATAAACCACCACACGGTCTTGCGATATTCCGCCGCATCGTTGTCTTCGAAGCGCGGCGGCCGGAACAGCGCGGCGATCTGCAGCGCCACCGCTATCACCGTTGCGCCGGTGGAGCCGATCGAGCGGACGCTCCACGTGCCCGGCACTTCGAAACCCGAGAAACGGAAGAACGCGAGCGAAAAACCCAGTAGAACGGTAATCGCCGTGATGAGGCCTTGGCGGTAGCCTTCCGGCAGCGCGCGTGGGTTGTGCAGGCGCCGCCGCATCCGCGTTTTCCGGTTCATGCGCTTCGGACGTGGCAGTGGTATCACCGCCGCGAAATAGCTTCGTCATTCTACGCCTGCTCCCGGCGCGCGGCATCGGGATGCAGCTGCCGCGGGACCGCGGCGGGCGGATTGATCGGCACCAGCGCGCGTGCCCGATCGACGATTTCGGGTCCCGCGAGGCTGCCATCGGCAACCGCAGCGACGAACCGCGCGTGATCGCGCGCCTGTAGCGCGTGCAGTGCACTGCACGCCTCGTGCACGACGCGGCCGAACAGTTCGCGCTCGTCCGGCGCATAGCGTTCGCCCGGCCGGCTTGCAATCACCACCGCGCCCAGCAGTTCGCCGCGCGCCGTCATCGGAATCAGCAGGCCGTCGTCACCCAGCGCGCTGCCAAGCCCTTCGATATCTGTGCTTTCGCGCTCCGCGCGCAGTGCGACGATTGCACGATCGTCCTCGTTCAGATGCGGCGGATAGGATGATGCGTCCGTTTTTTCCAGCAGATCATAGCGGCCTTGCTGCTGTCGCCAGTAAAAGCCGACGGCCCGGGCTCCGGTGTGAACGCGCAATTCGTGCAGTGTCTGTTGCAGCAGATGATCGGGATGTTCGATGTAGGCGCACTGGCGCGCATATCGGCGCAGCGCCGCCAGCGCCTCGAACTTGCGATGGAAGAACAGCCGCTCACCGATCCGCTCCAGCCGCTTGCGTACCGCGTCGAGCGCAAAACCGATTGCCAGCGGCACACCCAGCTCCAGCACGAAATTGGCTTTTTCCGACAGCGCAATTTTTTCGAGGAAGCTCTCCAGCAGCATGAAGATGCCGACGACGACCGTCAGCGTAACGCTGTAGACGATCGCACGATTGAGCACGAACGACATATCAACCACGCGGTGACGCAGCGCGGAATAGAACAGTCCGGCAAACGCGATCAGATAAGCCAGTATTTCGATCAGGAAAGAGACCGGATAGCCGAACAGCGGCACGTTGCTGAGCAGAATGCCGAAGACGAGTACGGCGCTGCTCCAGGACATCCAGCGCAGGCGCGGCCGCACGTCGGGAACGGCACCGCGGTACGCACCGAGCAGCATCGCTGTCGCAACCGCGTACGGCAATACCCATATTATCGAGATGATCTGCGGCATCAGCACGGCACCGAACACCAGCAGCAGCGCCGACGCCAGCTCGTAGCCGTAGCCGGCCGCGAGCGTGAGTGCAAATGCCACATGCATCGCCCGGCGAATCCGCGTCCCGAGCGCGGGCGCAGCGATTGCGTCGGCCATCACGAAGAAACCCACGCGCGCCAGCAGATAGAAGATCTGCGACGCCAGCCCGAAGCCGAGCGCCAGTCCGCCAAAGACCGGCGCTTTCGTCACGGCCCCTCCGCACAGGAAAGCGATCGCCCACGCCGCGATACCCCACGCGGCGCGATCGCGTCCGCGCCACAGCGTCATCAGCGTGATCAGGCACATCAGCACGAACCACGCGACGTCGAGATAGATGGACAACCTCAACGTCGGCACTTCATGCAGCCCGCGGCTCGTCACGTCCACCTGCGTGTGATGGCCGTCGGCATGAGTGATGACGAGCGGAAGAATATGACCCGCCTGGACGCTGGCTTCCTCCACCACGGCGAGCAGCGTCATTCGCGTCGTCGGCGCCTGGCGGGCATATTCCACCCGGTCGCCCGGATGCAGACCGGGCGGCAGCGGCATGTGATGCAGCGGCTTGACGCGCGCGACGTGCGGATTGACGGGCTCAAGCGCGAACGGCACACCCGAGAAGCGCAGCTCCATCGAGCAGTTCCACGCCGTCACCGCCACGACGAACAGGCTCAGCAGGACAAGCAGCGGATAGCGGCGGTGCATGCGGCGGCGCCTCCTCGCGACGCGAACGCGCAAGCTTAGCGCACAATGCCGGGCGAAGCGAGAACTTCCCGGCGACGGGCTACGGCTGCTTTTTTTCGATCAGAACGGGCGGCCCATGAATTCTCCCCTCCTTATCGAGGAGGGGTACCCGCGAAGGCGGGCGGGGTGGTGGGCGGCGCTCGAAAAACGGACCACCCCGTCCGCTACGCGCGCGACCTTGGAACGGAATGCAGTGCCTCGGACGCGGTCGCGCATTCTCTCCGCTGGCCGATCCCCTTCGGGGCCCCTCGGCCGACGCTCCGAGGCGCCACCTCTCCTCATTCGAGGAGGGGAAAGAGATGCGCGCGACGATCGGTGCATGAATTGACTTCGTATTACAAGAGCTGGCACCTGGCGCTCTGGTAAAATGATCGAATGAATACGACTCCTGCAAACGAAACGGCTGCCGCCGACGGCGTGACCCGCCTTGCCGATTATCGTCCCCCTGCCTGGCGCGTAACACGCGTCGAACTGGTGGTCGATCTGGATATCGACGCCACCACCGTCGATGCGAAACTCGCACTGCGCCGCGACCCGCAGCGCAGCGAACCGCTGCACCTCGACGGTGAAAACCTGCAACTGCTGGAGCTGCGCGTCGACGGCCGTGTGCTGGGCGCCGGTGAATATCGTCTGGACGAGCACGGCCTGACCATCCCCGGCGCGCGCAACGATTGCACGCTGGAAACACGTGTCCGCATCGAGCCGGCGAACAACACTGCGCTGTCCGGCCTGTACCTGTCCG
>JBDZVW010000105.1:0-8636 GCA_040255885.1 Betaproteobacteria bacterium | reverse complement strand
TCTTCGCGCCGACGATGATCGCCAGAATCATCGCGCTGCTGCTGGTGGCCGCCCGCACCGAGCGGACGAAACCGTCCCATTTCAGCGAGCGCTTGAATACGACCGTTACCAGCAGCGCGTAGCCGACGCCCATTGCCGCGCCTTCAGTCGGCGTGTACCAGCCGACGTAGATGCCGCCGAGCAGCAGCGGAACGGTGAGGATGCCCCATGCCATGCCCCAGTGCAGCCGCACGCGATGCGGCTGTCCGTCCTGTTCGATGCGCACGATGCCGGGGCTGGGGCGCCACCATTCGCGCAGCACGACGTAAACGGAATACAGGATGGCGAGCATGATGCCGGGCACGACGCCTGCCATGAACAGTTTTCCGACGGAAACGTTGGTGACGGACGCGTACAAAATAAAAGTAATGCTGGGCGGAATCAGGATGCCGAGCCCGCCCGCGCATGCCAGCGCACCGGCGGCGATCGGACGTCCGTAGCCACGCCGCAGCATTTCGGGCAGCGCCACGACGCCGATGCTGGCAACGGTGGCGGCCGTCGAGCCCGAAATCGCGGCGAAGATCGCGCACGCCAGAATCGACGCCAGCACCAGTCCGCCGGGCAGGCGGCCGGCGCACCATTCCGCGAAATCGAACAGATCGCGTCCGATGCCGCCCTCGAGCATCAACTGGCCCATGAACATGTAGAGCGGTACCGCCGCAACGACGAATCCGCTCAGTGCGTCGTACGGAATGTGCGCGAGTGACGCGACGCCCAGCGTCGGACCGTAGACCATCAGGAACGTGAAGCCGCCGGCGAGCGCCAGCGACACCGCGATCGGTACGCCGAGAACGAGCAGGGCGGCGAGACAGACGCCAACCAGAAACGTCGTCATCGGCTGCGCAACGTGTCAACGAGCCGACTCAGAATCACCGCCAGCCATGCGAATGCGCCCACCGGCACCGCCGCCTGCGCGATCCATTCCGGCCACAGTGCGAGGTCCCAGGTGGTGGTGTGCGACTCGAACGATTGCCAGGTCAGGATGACGCCAAAAAACACTAGCGCCAGCAGATAAATCGCGGTCAGTATGAAACGCACTATGCGCAGCGTGCCGGCAGCCCGCGTCCAGCGCCGTTCCAGCGCGATACCGGCGGTCACGTGGCTGTCGAGATGCGCGGTATAGGCCGCCCCGACCATGCCGAACCAGATCATCACGAAAATGTCGAGATCGAAGCTCCAGATGTCCTCGATCCCGAACATGCGCAGCGCGACGCCATACAGAATGCTGGCCGACAGGACGACCAGCGCCAGGCCGGCGATCACGCCTGCCCAGGCGCCGATGATGCTTTTTCCCGCAATCGCTTCGTCGTCCTGCCGGAATGGGTCCAATTTCGTTACCTCATATGAAAAGGGCGGCGCCCGGCGCCGTCCTCGTCGTCGGACACATCTTTTTCAGTGACCTGTCGATTGCGCGATGTCCTGAAGGAAAGTCTTGCCTTCGTCGCCGGCCATTCGCAGGTAGAGGTTCTTCAGCGGAGCGGCGGCCTTGATCCATTTTTCCTTGGTTGCGCCTTCGACCACCGTCAGCGAATCGCCGGCCTGCTTCACGGCCTTCAGATCGTGCGCGTACTCGGCGGTCACGTTGTCCATGTTGCCTTGCTCGGTATCGGCGACGGCTTTGCTGATGGTCTTGCGCTGTTCGTCGGTCAGTCCTTTCCACCACTGCAGATTGCCGTAGATCGGATAAAGCGTGACGCCGGATTTGAGCGCAGTCACATGTTTCGCGACTTCGTACCATTTGCGCGACACGATCGAGCTCATGCCGGAGATTGCGCCATCGATGGTGCCGCGCTGCAGCGCGGTGTAGATTTCAGCCGAGCCCATCGCGGTCGGCGTCGCGCCGTGGGTCTTGAACAACTGCGCCGACAGCGGGCCGTTCGCACGCAGCTTCAAACCGCGCAGGTCGTCCGGCATCACGACGTCCTTTTTCGTATTCGCAATGTCGCCGTCATAACCGTAGTAACCCCAGCCGACCACCACGACGCCTTTTTTGGCCAGCGCCTTGTTGACGTCGTCGCCGAGCTTGCCGTGAATCGCCTTGTGCAATTCGTCCACGCCGCCGGGGAACAGGAACGGAATCTGGTCGAACGCCAGCGCCGGATCCTGCTTGCCCCACCAGTGCAGGCCGATCACGCCGAGATTGATCGAGTTGTTCTGGATCGCTTCCGCCATCTGGCGTTCGGTGTAGAGCGAGCCGCCGGGATAGGTCGTCACCTTGATCGCGCCGTGGCTCTCCGCCTCGATGTTTTTCGCCGCCTGCGCGTCCTGCCGGGCCGACGCGGCCGAGTCCGGCAGGTACCACGCGAACTTGACCTGCAGCGGACTGGCCTGCGCGGTCAGGGCTGATGCGACGAGCCCCAGCCCGAGCGCCAGCAGGAAAGCCGGCCGCATGATGGTAAACCGATGCTTGAAATTACACATGAAGTACCTCCGTGGTGCAGGCTGACGGATTAAATCCGGCCCGTTTCTGTGATGAATTCACACTGTCTTTGGATGAGGTTGCGTCGATGCGATGGCGGGACTGCAATGTGGAAGCGATGGCTGTCACGATTGGCGGGTTTTGGCGCCGGAAAACGGATCGACGCGCGAAGGCTTCCAGTCCGTTTCCACCGCTAGCAGCGAGCGCCCGAGCGCCAGCCACTGCGCACGCGTGCGTTCCGGCATCTCGCGGTAGAGCGTGAGCGCCTCGGAACCGTACTCGTCCTTCACCTTGTATTTCGACGGATCGACGTCACCGAGCGCGAGCCAGCGTCCGCTGATGTTGAGCGTGTCACCGAGGCGGAACAAGTGTTCGTGCGTCATGTTTTTGACGTCGCCCTTGAGCCAGCGGTGAACGGTTTGCCGCGGCACGCCGAGCCGACGCGCGAGTTCGGACGGACTCGAAATGCCACGGGCGATCATTGCGTCGCGGATACGGGTGGCGGCGTCGCTGGCAGATTTGTCTTTCACAGTCTGTGCTCCGGCGGAAGGTGTCGCGTATGGTTGACGCACTATAACGCATGTGTGACACTAAAAAAAGTGATCCACTCCCGACGCAACAGGGATTGTTCGCGACAGCGGGTTCATCGCGCGTCGATGACAACGTAATCAACGGCAGCCGCCGATCATTTTTTCCGACCAGCCATCCATGTCTGCTGCACAGACACTCGCCGCTTTTGCCTGCGAACTGGCGTACGAACGCATTCCGCAGCCGGTCGTCGAGCGGGCCAGGGCGACGGTCATCGATACCGTGGCGGCAGCAATCCAGGGCGCGACGTTGCCGTGGAGCCGAATCGTGCGCGACCATGCCGCGGGTTCGAGCGCTCGCGGCCATTGCTCGCTGGCCGGCTCGGACACGCGTTTCTCGGCATCGGCGGCGGCGCTGGTCAACGGCGCGTCGGCGCACGCGTTCGAGCTCGACAACCTGATCCAGCCCAGCATCGGCGTTCATCCGGGTGCCAGCCTGGTGGCGCCGGGCCTGGCGGTTGCACAGCAGAGCGGGGCAAACGGCCGGGCATTGCTGATGGCGCTGGTTGCCGGCTGCGAGGTGATGTGCCGCATCGGCGCGGCGTCGCGCCATTCCAGCGAGAAGCTCGGCTTCCATGCGCCGGGACTCACCGGTGTTTTCGGGGCCGCGGTGACGGCCGGCCGCCTGTTGGGACTGGACGCCGCGCAGCTCGCGAATGCACTCGGCATTGCCGGCTCGCTGTGCGCCGGCATCATCGAGTTTTCGAGTTCCGGCGGCGGCATGGTAAAGCGGCTGCACCTGGGGCGCGCGGCCGAAGCCGGCGTGCTGGCCGCGAATCTTGCACGTGGCGGTTTTACCGGCCCCGCCGAAGTGCTGGAAGGAAAGCACGGATTTCTCGCGGCCTACTGCCGTGATGCCGATGCCGCCGCGCTGACTGCCGGTCTCGGCGCCAACTGGTGGACGCTGCGTACGACGATCAAGTGCTTCGCCTGTCATACGACCGCGCACGTGCCGGTGGCGGCGGTGCTCGAGCTGAGACGCAGGCATGGGCTGGATCCGGCGCGCGTTGAAAGCATCACGGTCGCCGGCAGCGAAAAGATGGTGCGGCAGCACAACATCGTCGAGCCGCAGGACATCGCGATGGCGCAGTACAGTGCGCCGTTCTGTGTTGCGCTGGCAATGTTTCACGACCCGTCCGATCCGTCGGTGTTTTCAGAGCGGACGCTGAATGACGAAGCGATACGTGCGCTGTGTCGGCGCGTCAGCCTGCAGAGCAGGGAGGCCGCGGCCGGCGACAATCCATTGACCAGCGAGGTCGTCGTCCGCATGAAGGGTGGCGGTACGTTCGCGGTGACGCTCAATGATTTTCCCGGAATGCCGGATCGGCCGCTGGACGCGGCGGCGCTGGCAGCGAAGTTCCACCGCTTGACCGCGCATGTCGTGCCGGCCGTTGCGGATGATCTGTTGTCGCGGCTGCAGCATCTGGAAGCCGAAGATGATCTGAGGCAGCTTCGCTTCGGCGCAACCGAAAATATCTGACAGGAGAAACCGAAATTAACAACGTCGCTTCCAATCCGTATACGCGCGGCATCGCGCAATTCGTTTCCACGCTGCGCTATGAGTCGATCCCGGACGAGGTGCTGACCCGCATCAAGCTGCTGATACTGGATGCGCTGGGCTGCGGCATCTACGGCGCGAATCTCGAATGGAGCCGCATTCTGCAGCACACGCTCGGCACGCTCGACACCACCGCCGCCTGCCGCGTGTGGGGCACGCGACAGAAGCTGTCGGCACCGCACGCGGCGCTGATCAACGGCACGCAGGTGCAGGGATTCGAGCTCGACGATGTTCACCGCGAAGGCGTGCTGCACGTCGGCGCGGTGGTGCTGCCGGCGCTGCTGGCGGTTGCCGAATTACGTCCCGGCATGAGCGGCAAGGAATTTCTTGCGGCGGCGGTGGCCGGCTACGAGATCGGTCCGCACGTCGGCATCTGCATGGGACCGGAGCACATCGGACAGGGCTGGCATTCGGGCGCGACGCTGGGTGTGTTTTCCGCCGCGGCCGGCGCCGCGCGCGGGCTGGGACTCGACGTCGACAAGACCGTGCATGCGCTGGGCATCGGCGGCACCCAGGCGGCCGGGCTGATGGCCGCGCAGTACGGCGCGATGGTGAAGCGGATGCACGCCGGGCGCTCGTCGCAGAGCGGCCTTTATGGCGGCCTGTTTGCGGAAGCCGGGTTCACCGGCATCGTCAACGTGCTCGAAAGCGAATACGGCGGTTTCTGCACCACGTTCTCGAATTCGAAGGACCATTTCAATCTCGATGCGCTGACCGACGGCTTCGGCACCGTATGGCAGACGATGGGCGTCGCGCTCAAGTTCTACGCCTGCGTCGGCAGCAATCACACCACGCTGGACGCGATCCGCGCGATGCAGGAACGGCATCCGTTCACGGCGGCCGACGTCGAAAAAATCATCGTCAACGGCTCGCAGGTGACGATGGATCACGTCGGCTGGAAGTACCAGCCGCAGGGCGTGACGTCGGCCCAGCTCAATCTGCCGTTCTGCGTTGCGACGCTGCTGCTCGAAGGCGACTGCTTCGTCGAGCAGTTCAGCGACGACGTGGTTGCCGATCCCGCCCGCATCGCGCTGGCGGACAAGGTCGAGGTGCGGCATGACGCTGAAATCACCGCGAAGGGCGGCAAGTACCGTCACGCCGTGCGGGTGGAAGTGATGCTTCGTGACGGCACGCGGCTTGAAGAAGCGGTCGAGGCGGCACGCGGCAGCGAAAAGAACTTCGCGAGCGAGGCGCAGGTGGCCGGCAAATTCGAAAAGCTGGCGCTGAACGTGCTACCGAAGTCCAGGGTGGTGGCGTTGCGTAATACTGTGCTGAAACTCGAAGATTGCGACAACTGCGACGAATTCGTCGCGCTGATGTCACCGGAGCCATGATTGATGAATGATATGAGCCTGCATGCGAAAGCTTCCACGTCCTTCGCATTTGATCTTGCACAGCACATCAATGCGCTGCATTTCGACGATCTGCCGGAACAGGCGGTGCGTTGGGCGAAGATGGGCATACTGGACACCGTCGGCGTCACCTTCGCCGGCAGCGCGGAACCGGCAGCGCGCATCGTGCTGCAGACGCTGGCACCGGCGGACGGGCCGTGCCTGCTGTTCGGGATGGGCCGCCGCAGCGACGCACTGAATGCGGCGCTGATCAACGGCACGGCGTCGCACGCGCTCGATTTCGACGACTGCAACAACACGCTGGGCGGTCATCCGTCGGCGCCGATTCTGCCGGCGCTGTTCGCGCTGGCCGAAGAAACCGGCACCGGCGGCCGGCAGTTCATTGCCGCGTACGTGGCAGGTTTCGAGACCGAAACCCGGATCTCGCACGGCGTCAATTTTTATCAATATACGAAAGGCTGGCATCCGACCGCGACCATCGGCATCTTCGGCACCGCCGCGGCGTGCGCGCGGCTGCTCGAACTGGACGACGAAAAAACCGCCACCGCACTGGCGATTGCGGCGTCGCTGGCGGCCGGCATCAAGTCCAATTTCGGCACCATGGTCAAGCCGCTGCACATCGGGCAGTGCACGCGCAACGGCCTGTTTGCGGCACTACTGGCGCGCAACGGCTTCAGCGCCAGCGCCGTGGCATTCGAACACAGGCAGGGTTATTTCGAGGTGTTCAACGGCGCCGGCAATTACGATGCATCGAAGATCCTGCGCGACTGGGCGGCGCCGCTCGACATCATCAACCCCGGTATCGCGATCAAGCAGTATCCGTGCTGCGGCAGCACGCACCCGGCAATCGACATGATGCTGAAGCTGGTGCGCGCGCACGATATAGACGCGGCGCAGATCGAGCGCATCGACGCCTGGCTTCATCGACGGCGGCTGGAGCATACCAACCGCCCCGATCCGCGCAGCGAGCTCGATGCCAAGTTCAGCCTGCAGTACTGCCTGGCGCGTGCGGCGCTGGAACGCAAGGTTGTCATCGAGCATTTCCATCAGGAAAACGTGCACGATCCGCGCGTCCGTGCGCTGCTGGCGCGTGTCCATGTCGCGCCTTATACCGACGCACAGTTTCCGCCCGACAACCACTTCGGCGCCGAAGTAAAAATCACGCTGCAGGATGGAAAGACGTATTCCGCGAAAACGGAGCACGCCGACGGCCGCACGTCGGAGAATCCGTTGTCAGCCGATCAGCTCAGGGAAAAATTCATGAACTGCATGTCGCGTGCTGCACCGCCGGACACCGCGACCCGGCTCTACGATGCGATCCAGTGCTTCGAGCAGATTGAAAGCGTGCGCGACCTGCTGGGCGGAATCTGATTGGTAGATCCGGCAGTCGCGGCGCGGCGGATTAGATGCGATAACAACAGCGGCCGCTTCCCTCATCCCAACCCTTCTCCCGGAGGGAGAGGGCAACATCAAGCTTCCTTCTCCCTCCGGGAGAAGGAATGAGGATGAGGGCAGGGAGAAGGGCATATACCTTCCCTCTCCCGGCGGGAGAGGGATCGAGGGTGAGGGCAAGCACAGCGCCGCCGGCAATTTGTTTTGTTAGTGGCTCTTGGCACTGGGAGAACACGCGGATTGGATACGGCAAAGCAATATGATGTGATCGTGGTCGGCAAGGGCAACGCCGCGCTGTGCACGGCCTTGGCGGCGCGGGAAAATGGTGCGAGCGTGGTGGTGCTGGAGGCCGCGCCGGTCGACGATTCAGGCGGCAACAGCCGCTTCGCCGGCGGCGTGATGCGGTTCGCGTTCGACGGCGTGGACGATCTGTGCAGGGTCACCGAACTGACGGCGGAAGAGATCGCCGGCAGCGACTTTGGCTCGTACACGACTGATCAGTACTTTGACGACCTGTTCCGGCTCACCCAGTTCCGCACCGATCCGACGCTGTCCGAGATCCTGGTGACGAACAGCCTCGATACGATGATCTGGCTGCGCGGCCAGGGTGTGAGATTCGTGCCCAACTACGGACGGCAGTCGGGGCTGGTGGACGGCAAGCGCAAATTCTTCGGCGGGCTGCCGATCGAGGTCAGCGGCGGCGGCGCCGGACTGGTCGAATTCCTCGACAAGGCGGCGGCAAAGGCCGGCATCGAGGTTCGCTATGCGACGCGGGCGGTGAAACTCGTTTATGATGGCATGCGCGTACGCGGCGTCACCATCAAGGATGCAAACGGCATGCGTGACATCGTCGCCGGAGCGGTGGTGCTGGCGTGCGGCGGTTTCGAGGCCAATCCGGAATGGCGCGCACGTTATCTGGGACCGGGATGGGAGCTTGCGAAAGTGCGCGGCACGCGTTTCAATGTCGGCGACGGACTGCGCATGGCGCTCGACATCGGCGCCGGCGCGCAGGGCAACTGGTCAGGCTGCCATGCCACCGGCTGGGACCGCTACGCGCCGGAATTCGGCGACATCGCGGTCGGTGACCAGTTCCAGAAGCACAGCTATATATTCGGGTTGCTGATCAACGCGGACGGACGCCGCTTCGTTGATGAAGGTGCGGACTTTCATTCGTTCACTTACGCGAAGTACGGCGCCGAAGTGCTGTGCCAGCCCGGGCAGTTCGCGTGGCAGGTGTTCGACAGCAAGGTCACGGACCTGCTGCGTCCCGAATACCGGATGAAGGTTGC
>JBDZVW010000456.1:0-2320 GCA_040255885.1 Betaproteobacteria bacterium | reverse complement strand
ACGATCCGCGCATCGTCAACACCCTCAAGGTGATCGATTCATTGCTCAAGATCGACACACCGGCCGGCCCGTGCTGGCACCGCTACAACGATGACGGCTACGGCGAGCATGCAAGCGGCGATCCGTTCGACGGCACCGGCCAGGGCCGCGCATGGCCACTGCTGACCGGCGAACGCGGCCACTACGAGCTCGCCGCCGGCCGGCCCGAAGCGGCGCGTGCGCTGATGCGCACGATGGCCGCGTTCGCCAATGACGGAGGCATGATTCCGGAACAGATCTGGGATGCGCCGGACATCGCGCGCAAGGAACTGTTCTATGGCCGGCCGTCAGGCTCGGCGATGCCGCTGGTGTGGGCGCATGCCGAATACCTGAAGCTGCTGCGGTCATTGCATGAAAAACGCGTGTTCGACATGCCGCCGCAAACTGCCGAACGCTACCTGACGAAGCGCACCGGCTCCTCGCTCGCATTCTGGCGCTTCAACCACAAGACTCACTCGTTCCCCGCGGGCCGCGTGCTGCGCATCGAAACGCTGGCCGAGGCAACGGTGCACTGGAGCGACAACGGCTGGCGCACGACGCATGACACCACGACGCAGGATACCGGCCTCGGCGTTCACAAGGCCGATCTGCCGACCCGGTCGCTGCCGCACGGCGCAACGGTGAAGTTCACGTTCTTCTGGCACACGGCGGCACGCTGGGAAGGCGCTGATTTCGAGATACTAGTGAACTAGCTTCAGGAATCAGGATTCGGGATTCAGAAGAAGCGACCGGCGCTGAGCGCCGCATACTTTTCCCTGAATCCTGATCGCTGAATCCCGAATCCTGCCAAACACATGGATGCTGACATCATCATCATCGGCACCGGCGCCGGCGGCGGCACGCTGGCGCGCGCGCTGGCGCCGACCGGCCTCAGGCTGCTGCTGATCGAGCGCGGCGATTTCCTGCCGCGCGAGAAGGCAAACTGGCATGCCGATGCGATCTTCGGCAGCCGCCGCTATCACAATGTCGAGCCGTGGCTCGACCGCAACGGCAAGCCGTTCTATCCGGTCGCCGGCTATCACGTCGGCGGCGACACGAAATTCTACGGAGCCGCGGTGCTGCGCCGGCGCGAACATGATTTCGGCACGGTGCGCCATGCCGACGGCGAGACCGTCGCATGGCCGATCGGTTACGCCGATCTCGCGCCGTTCTACGATACCGCCGAGCAATGGTATTTCGCGCACGGCGAGCGCGGCGAGGATCCGACCGCGCCGCCGGCGGGACCGTTCCCGTACCCCCCGGTCAGCCACGAGCCGGCGATCGCGCGTGTCTTTTCGCAGTTGCAGAATGCCGGTCTCAAGCCGTTTCACCTGCCGCTCGCGCTGCATCTCGACGAAGCCGACCGCAATCACAGCCCCTGCATCCGTTGCGACACCTGCGACGGCTTTCCGTGCATGGTGCATGCGAAGGGCGATGCCGAGATGTGCGGCGTGCGTCATGCACTGGCGCATCCAAACGTCACGCTGAAGACGAATCTGCGCGCGGCACGGATCGAAACCTCGCATGACGGCCGTCACGTCGCTATCGTGCGCTGTGACGGCGCCGGCGGTGGCGAAAGTTTCAGCGCCCGCGTCGTCGTGCTGGCGGCCGGCGCCATCAATTCCGCTGCGTTGCTGCTCGCATCAGGCAGCGACGCTCATCCGCAGGGACTGGCGAACGGCTCGGGGCAACTGGGCCGCAATTACATGTGTCACCTGAGCTCGGTGATGCTCGGATTGTCGCCGTCGCGTCCCAACCCGACCGCGTTTCAGAAGACGATCGGCATCAACGATTTCTACAGCAACTCCGGCGACCCGGATTTCCCTTATCCGCTGGGACACGTGCAACTGCTCGGAAAAGTCACCGGCGACATCCTGAAGGCACAGCGCCGCTGGCTGCCGCGTCCGCTCGCCGGCTGGATCGCCGGCCACACCGTCGACTGGTGGCTCACCACCGAGGATCTGGCGCGCCCCGACAATCGCGTGACGCTGACACCCGACGGCCGTATCCGCGTGAACTACGTTCCGAACAATATGCAGGCGCATGCGCGGCTGCTGGCGCGCTGGCGCCGCACATTGCGCAGCATCGGTTTTCCGATCGTGCTGTCGCAGATGATGGGCATCGAAGCGGTCGCGCACCAGGTCGGCACCGTGCGTTTCGGCACGGATCCCGCCACCAGCGTGCTCGATCCGTACTGCCGCGCGCACCAGCTCGACAACCTGTTCGTCGTCGACGGCGGCTTCATGCCGTCGATCTCCGCCGTCAATCCATCGCTGACGATCATGGCGCAGGCGCTGCGCAC
>JBDZVW010000455.1:0-2330 GCA_040255885.1 Betaproteobacteria bacterium | reverse complement strand
CTCTTGGCGCCCTGGCGGTTAAAGATTCATTTACTCCCGGATCTGACCATCGCCAATCACGACGTACTTGAGCGAGGTCAGGCCCTCCAGTCCCACCGGGCCGCGCGCGTGCAGCTTGTCGGTGGAGATGCCGATCTCGGCGCCGAGGCCGTACTCGTAGCCATCGGCGAAACGCGTCGATGCATTGACCATCACCGAGCTCGAATCCACTTCGCGCAGAAAGCGCCGTGCGCGGGACAGATCCTCGGTGACGATCGCGTCGGTGTGCTGCGAGCCGTAAGTCGCGATATGCTCGATCGCCTGGTCCAGCCCGTCGACCACGCGCACGCTGAGGATGGCGGCCAGATATTCCGCGTACCAGTCGTCCTCGGCGGCCGCCTTCATGTCCGGCACGATGCCGCGCGCGGTTTCGTCGCCACGCAGCTCGATACCCTTGTCGCGATAGATTTTCGCCAGCGGCGGCAGCACTTGCTGCGCAATGCCGCGTGCGACCAGCAGCGTCTCCAGCGTGTTGCAGGTGCCGAGGCGCTGGGTTTTCGCGTTGTCGGCGATGCGGATCGCCTTGTCGATGTCGGCGCGATCGTCGATGTAGACGTGGCACACGCCATCGAGGTGCTTGATCATCGGGATGCGCGATTCGCGCATGATGCGTTCGATCAATCCCTTGCCGCCGCGCGGCACGATGACGTCGACGAATTCGCGCAGCGCCAGCAGCTCGCCGACCGCCGCGCGGTCAGCGGTTTCGATCACCTGTACCGCATCCTGCGGCAGGCCGGCGCTTTTCAGCCCCGCGTGCACACAGGCGGCGATCGCCTGATTCGAATGCAGCGCTTCCGAGCCGCCGCGCAGGATCGCCGCATTGCCCGATTTCAGGCACAGCCCGGCGGCATCGGCGGTGACGTTGGGGCGAGATTCGTAGATGATGCCTATCACGCCCAGCGGCACACGCATGCGGCCGACCTGGATGCCGGACGGACGGAACTTGAGGTCGATGATCTCGCCGACCGGATCGGGCAGTTCGGCAATCTGGCGCAGGCCGTCGGCCATCGCCGTGATGCCTTTTTCACTCAGCGTCAGACGATCGATCAGCGGTGCGTCGAGCTGCTTTTCGCGGGCGGCGGCCACGTCGGCGGCATTGGCGGCCAGCAGACGTTCCGCGTCACGGCTGATGCCGCGCGCGATCGCAGCGAGCGCCCGGTTGCGGGTCGCGGTGTCGGCGCGGGCGGTTGCGCGCGATGCGGCGCGCGCCCTGCGCCCGACCCCGTGCATGTACGACTGGATATCCATCGGAAACGCGCGAAAGGTGATCGAATAGGGAGTGTTTGTCGGGTATTGCCCGCAGCCGCCATTCTAGCGCGATCCGGCATGCGGCAGCGACCCGGCGCCGGAAAGGCGATCGCCGCAGATCCGTGCCTCACGGTTTGTTGCCGGTCGGCACGCGGTATACCGGTTTTCGACTCAGTGCGGTGCCGAACGCGCCGTGGTTTTTCCGGAGCGGCCCGGCGCCGCCGCGAAGCGCAGGCCGAGCTGCAGCAGTTCATCCCACGCGTCGCCGCGTTCGACGCCCTTGATCATGCGATCGATGCGGGCCGCGTGCGCCAGCGCATCTCGTGCCTGCGTCGGACTGAAGCGCTCGGCGTGGCGCTGCATCAGGCTCTTGTGCGCCGGCTCCCAGATGCGCGCGGCCGCCAGCAGCCGCTCGAGCGCGGCGCCTTCGGCCAGCCCTTGCGCGATGCGGGCAATCGCCCGGATCTCGTCGACCATTGCCCACAGCACGAGCGGCGGCTGCACCCCTTCGCCCCTCAGTCCTTCGAGCGAGCGCGCCAGCCGCGCCATGTTGCCCGCCAGCAGCGTGTGACGCAGATCGAACACGTCGTAGCGCGCGACGTCGAGCACCGCGCTGCGCACGGCGGCCGCGTCGAGCATTCCGGGCGCGAACAGCAGGCCCAGCTTCTGCACTTCCTGATGCGCGGCCAGCAGGTTGCCTTCGACGCAGTCGGCGATGAAGTCGAGCGTCGCCGCGTCGGCTTGCTGCTGCTGCGCAGCCAGCCGGCGTCCGATCCACTGCGGCAGTGCGGCGCGCGTGACGGGTCGCGCTTCGACCGCGATGCCGCCGTGCTCGAGCGCTTCGAACCACGCGGTTTTCTGCGCCCGCCGTTCCAGTGCCGGCAGCACGACCAGCGTCAGCACGTCGTCGGGCGGCATCGCACAATAGTGCGCAAGCGCCGCGGCGCCGTCGGTGCCGGGCTTGCCGTTTGGAATCTGCAGCTCCAGCACGCGGCGTTGCGCGAACAGCGACAATGCGCGCGACCGGGCCGACAGCGCGGACC
>JBDZVW010000104.1:0-8688 GCA_040255885.1 Betaproteobacteria bacterium | reverse complement strand
GGCAACCGGCTGTCGATCACACCGGTCGAGCCGGGCGAATGGAAGTTCATTGCCAGGCTGGTTCGGGATTAGGGATTGGGGATTAGTCGCGCAGCTTCGCAGTTTCGCAGGTCGGATTAGCGTGCAGCGCGTAATCCGACCCACAATATTTTTGCAGGGTGCGCCCCGCGCACCATCGATCGAGTCAATCGGCGACGATGTGGTGCGCCGGCGCACCTGACCACCCCGTCCGCTTCGCGTTCACCCCTCCTCATTCGAGGAGGGGAGAATTCGTGCGTCGTTTACCGCACGATTAGTTTTTCCCCTCCTGTTTTTAAGGAGGGGAGGAGCGAAGCGGAGGGGTGGTCGGTTTTCATACATAATATGTGGTGCGCGCCGCGCACCATTAATCGACCAATCGGCAACAATACGGTGTGCGCGGCGCGCCTACCAACACGGTTCGGCGTCGTAAGTTCGCGCGAAAAATATTCAATGGAATGGTGGGCCGCTTATCTCGGGCTGGGTGTCTTCGTCGGATTTTTCGCCGGGCTGTTCGGCATCGGCGGCGGCCTGACGATCGTGCCGGTGCTGGCGATAATCTTCCAGGCGCGCGGATTTCCGCCCGATGCGATTCTCCATCTCGCACTCGGCACCGCGATGGCGTCGATCATCTTTACCGGATCATCCAGCGTGCGCGCGCATCACGTGCGCGGCGCGGTCGACTGGCGGCTGGTGCGCTACATGGCGCCGGGCGTCGTCGGCGGCACCTTCGTCGGCGCATTGCTGGTGGGGCTGATCAGCACGCGCGTGCTGACCGTGCTGTTTACCGTGATCGCATACGTGCTCGCCGCGCGCATGTTCATCGGCGGCCGGCCGGCGCCGGCGCGCACGCTGCCGGGGCCTTACATCGTCACGGCTTTCGGTGCCGGTGTCGGCGTGCTGTCGAGCCTTGCCGCGCTGGGCGGTGCCGGGCTGATCATACCGTTCCTCGCCCGCTGCAACGTCAAAATGCAGCATGCGGTCGGTACCGCTTCCGCGATCGGCGTGCCGCTCGCGATATCGGGCACGATCGGCTATATCATCTCCGGCTGGTCGCGCACCGACCTGCCGCCGCACAGCCTGGGCTACGTCTATCTGCCGGCGCTGGGCTGGCTGGTGATCGTGACGATGGCGGTCGCGCCGCTCGGCGCCTGGGTCGCTCACCGTGTCCGCGGCGACACGCTGCGCCGCGGATTTTCGCTGCTGCTGTTCGCGATCGCGACTAAGCTGCTGGTAAGTCTGTTCTAACAGCGCCCGGCAAAATAACGTTACTCCCTCATCCCAACCCTTCGCCCGGGGGGAGAAGGGCCGAGGGTGAGGGCAAGCGCGACGCCACTGGCGATTCATTTTGTTGGGCGCTCCAAAGGACTGGCTGGCCGGCTACCCGGGCCGCCGGACGGTTCTTGCCCATGCGCCATCTTCAAGCGTATCGTGTCCGCGAAAATACGTCCCGAATGGCGCGGCGGCGGTCCGGCAGCGACCGCGAGAAGGTGGAAAGCGATGGACCTTTTCAAGGGAATCGCGATATTCATCGGCTGGCTGACCAGCTCTCTGGCCGGCATCGCGGCGATTCTCTATGCGTTCGGTTATCTGATCGTGCGCGCGCAACTGAACCTGCTCGGATTGTTCGGCCTGTTCGACTACGGCCATGAGTATTACCTGCAGGAAGGGGCCAAATTTTTCGTCGTTCTGATAATGGAATTCATCGGCCCCACGCTGTTCGTCTGGCTGGTCTACGTCGGTTACATCCTGCTTGCGTCCCTGATCCTTGTCGTTCCGCTGGCCATCTGGGCATTCGTGAAGCGTGCGGCATTGCGCCGCCGGCTGGCCGCGATGCGGCAACAAATGACGAATGCCTGCGGCCAGCGTCCCGGCTTGTGGCGGGGGCTGGGCATGGCAATCCTGTTCGTTCTTCTCATCGTTCACTTCACGGCCAATCTCGGTGAATTTACCGCTCCGCTATACATTTCCAATTTGCTCTATGGAGAACAGCATGCGGTAAACGTGCAGAATTCCGACGTACAGAAAATTGCGCAATGGCTGGTGAATGGTAATGCCGCGAAACTGAAAAGTCATTTCGGCCATCTGCTGTTCGCGGGGCTGGGGGCGGGACTGCTGCTGGCTGCTGCCTGGTACGCGGCGGCGTTCTGGCGCATACGGTTGTGGCTGGCTTCGCCGTTCATCGTGCATTTTCTGATCTACGTCATTTTCCTGCCGATGGTTTACGGCGTGCTCGTCAGGCCGAACAAATATCCGGTGATCACGCTGGATACCACTGCGGAAAGCACCCGTTCGGCGCAGAGCTATCTGCTGCTCAACAAGAACGATCAGGAATTCATCATGTGGGACCCGGCGCGGAAACGCGTGTTGTGGGTTCCCAGGCAGGCAGTCAAATACGCGGAGATCAGGCAGACCCGGTTTCTTTTCGCGAAAGACACGGCAGGCCAATGACTCAAAGGGGGCAAACCATGGCAGGCTCTGCGGGCAAGTCCATCCGAACCGTTGCGCTGCTGGCGCTGCTGGCGTTCAGCGGCGGCTGTGAAACGCTGCAGCAAACCGACGAGACGCTGATCGGCACACTGCGCGTGAGCGGGAACGCCGTGTTCCTGAACGGCCGCCAGGCAACCGACGGCGCGAGCGTTCACGTCAACGACAGCGTCACCACCGGTGCCGCAAGCAGTGCGATGATCGAGTACGTCGGCGACGGTTTCATTCAGCTGGACGAGAATACCGATCCCGTTTTCAGTTTCAGAATAGTCGCGGCCGGCAATCGAAGATGCATTCATGTCCTGCTCCAGTTCGGGCAGGTGTTCATCGACAAGGACCTGCAGTGCTTCGACACGCCGAATGCGGCGGGCGCTCTCGGCAGCCGGGTCAATATCAAGGTCACGCGGGATCGCAGCCGGGATTCGGTGATTACCGTGATGTCGGGCAAAGTGTCGATGACGCGGCCGCGCGTCTATCCGGTCTACGCTTCGCAGCAGACGGTGGTGCCGAGCGCCGGCCGCGCACCTCAGATCCGCACCTTGTCGCAGCCGGAACTCGATCGGACGGTCAAGTGGCGCGAAAAATACAGCTTCGCCGATCAGTCCGACGAGTACTTCGGTCCGATGCTGATACACCGGCCGCTGCTGAGGCCGGGACCGATGCGAATGCCGACGCCGAAACCGGCGCCGGCGCCAGCTCCAAGGGATTACCCGGCCCCGAGATAACGCCCGGCGTCCGTGATGTCGTGTGCTTGATCAGCGGATCAGCGGCAGGCCGCATCCGGCAATTTTATGTGTTGAAAAGCAGCGACCGAACAGCTAGCATTCAGGGGCACAATATTCGAAGAACAGCGTCATTCCGGATCAATTTTGGAGGGTAATTTGCAATGAAGAGCATCGATCGTCGGACATTTCTGAAGCTGGCGGGGGCCGCGGGCGCGGCCGGCCTGGTCGGCGTGCCGGGCGCGCTGCCGTCCGCACTTGCAGCGGACAAGTCGCAACTGGCAAAAGCGAAGGCAGAAGGCAAGGCGGTGTTTTACGCCAACATCACGGCCGTGCAGCCGATCATGAAGGCGTTCGGCGCCGCCACCGGCGTCAACGGTGAATACACCCGCATCCCCGGCCCGAAATTCGTGCCGACGGTGCTTACCGAATTTGGCGCCGGCAATCTGCTCGCCGACGTGCTGCAGGCGCCGCGGCCGGCGATCGAACTGCTGGAGCAGAAAGGCGTGCTGGCCTCATACCGCTCACCGGCGGCCGCGGGCTATCCCGAGTGGGCGCGCAAGGACGATCGCATGACGATGTTCGGCATCGAATACATGTCCTATCTTTACAACACGCAGCACGTGAAGAAAGGCGATGCGCCGAAAACGTATGAAGAGCTCGCCGATCCGAAATGGAAGGACAAGATCGTGATGCCGAATCCGGCGACCTCCGGCGGGACCGTGGCGTGGCTCGTCGGCCTCAAGGAGCTGGTGTTCAAGTCCGACAGCAAGTGGATGGAGTACATGAAGGCACTGGCGGCGAACAAGCCGATGTTCGTCGCGTCGCTGGGGCCCACACCGGCGCCGATCGAAAGCGGACAACGGCTGATCGGCATTTCGATGCCGAAATACATCGTCACCAAGGCCCCCGCGCCGCTCGACTGGGGCCCGCAGGGAGGCCAGCCGCTGCTCGGCACGCCGCGTGCGATCGGCATCAGCGCAAAGGCGCAGCATCCGGCCGCGGCGCGCGTGTTCCTCGACTACTGGCTGTCGAAGGAGGCGATGGCGCTGCTGGCGAAGGACGTCGGCGAATATGTGCTGGCGCCCGGCGTTTATCCGCCGATCAAGGGCATCGACAAGGCGAAAGTCATGCCGCTGCGTGATCTGCCCGACGACGAAATCAAGAAATGGGCGCACGAATTCACCAAGATTTTCGCCGCCTGATACACGCGCCTGCAGCCTGACAGGAGCCGCCCGGGCGGTTCCTGTCCGACACCACGCGGGCGCAGTCTTTTGTTTTCACCATGGCCCGTCCCTGACGCAAAGCTGCGGAACGGTGCCATGCCAGAATGAACCGGAGGAGAATTTGCGATGAGCAAGGTCGATCGGCGAACGTTTCTGAAGCTGGCCGGCGCCGCGGGTGCGGCGGGTCTGGTCGGCATGCCGGGTGCGCTGCCGTCTGCGCTGGCCGCAGACAAGCCGCAACTGGCGAAGGCCAGGACCGAGGGCAAGGCGGTGTTCTACGCCAACATGACGGCGGTCGAGCCGATCATGAAGGCGTTCGACGCGGCGACCGGCGTGGACGGACAGTACACCCGCGTCCCCACTCCGAAATACATTCCGACGGTGCTCACCGAGCTCAATGCCGGCCGGCTGCTTGCCGACGTGCTGCAGTCGCCGCGGCCGATCCTCGAATTGCTGAAGCAGAAGGGTGTGCTTGCGTCATACCAGTCGCCGGCGGCGGCGGGCTATCCGGAGTGGGCGCGCAAGGACGACCGCATGACGATGTTCGGCATCGAGTACATGTCCTATCTCTACAATACGCAGTACGTGAAAAAGGCGGATGCGCCGAAGACCTACGAGGATCTGGCCGATCCGAAGTGGAAGAACAAGATCGTGATGCCGAATCCCGCGAATTTTTCGACGGTCATTGCGTGGCTGGTCGGGCTCAAGGAGCTGGTGTTCAAATCCGAGGACAAGTGGGTGAATTACATGAAGGGCCTGGCCGCCAACCAGCCGATGCTGGTCGCAGCGCTGGGACCCACTCCGGCGCCGATCGCAAGCGGTGAAAAACTGATCGGCATTTCGATGCCGAAATACATCGTCACCAAGAAGCCGGCGCCGCTCGACTGGGGGCCGCGCGGCGGGCAGCCGCTGCTCGGCACGCCGCGTGCGATCGGCATCAGCGCAAAGGCGCAGCATCCGGCCGCGGCGCGCGTGTTCCTCGACTACTGGCTGTCGAAGGAGGCGATGGCGCTGCTGGCGAAGGACGTCGGCGAATACGTGCTGACGCCGGGTGTTTTCCCGCCGATCGAGGGCATGGACAAGGCGCAAGTCCTGCCGGTGCGCGACATGTCCGATGACGAGATGAAAAAGTGGGGGCACGAATTCAGCAAGATTTTTGCCGGCTGACGAGGGCGCCTGCAGCAGTCTGACGCGGCCGGCACCAGCGCAACACGCGAGCGGTTGCCTGTTCGGCACCGTACCATCACAATTCGCCGTCTTTAATCGTGGCGCTTGCCGCGCGAACAGAACGTCATGGAAATCAGGATCGAGGGCGTCAGTAAAAGTTACCAGTCGGAAGGGAAAACCGTCCGTGCGCTCGACAACGTCAATCTGACGATTCCGGCAAACGAGATTTTCACGCTGCTGGGTCCCAGCGGCTGCGGCAAGACCACGTTGCTGCGCTGTATCGTCGGTCTCGAGACGCCGGACACCGGCGAAATCCGCATCGGCGGTGAAGTGGTATGGTCGAAACAGAAGGGCATCGCGGTTCCTCCGGAAAAGCGCGGTCTCGGCATGGTGTTCCAGACCTACGCGATCTGGCCGCACATGAGCGTGTTCGACAACGTCGCCTATCCGCTGCAGGTGCGCGGCGAGCGCCGCGACGTGATCCGCGACAAGGTGGAGAAGACGCTGCGCTTCGTGCAGCTCGAAGGCGTCGAAAAGCGCTCCGCAACCAAGCTGTCCGGCGGCCAGCAGCAGCGCGTGGCGCTGGCCCGGGCGCTGGTCGCCGAACCCAAGGTGATCCTGTTCGACGAGCCGTTGAGCAACCTCGACGCGAAGCTGCGCGAGGAAACGCGCAAGGAACTGCGGACTTTTCTCGGCAAGTTGCGCATCACCGCTGTTTACGTCACGCACGACCGCGTCGAGGCGCTGGCGCTGTCGGATTCGATTGCGGTGATGCGCGGCGGCCGGATCGTCGAGATCGGCTCGCCGCAGAAAATCTATTTCGACGCCGATCACCGCTTCGTCGCCGACTTCATCGGGCGCGCGAACCTGATCAGCGCGACGGTGCGCGGCCAGCAGGACGGCCTGACGGTGGTGGAATCCGGCCTTGGACCGATTACCTGCCAACAGCGGGATCTGCCGGCCGGCAGCCAGGCGACACTGTGCATCCGTCCGGAATTCATCCGCATCACCGCCGCGGCGAGCAATGCCGGTACCAACGCAGTCAATGGCCACGTCGAGTCGCTCGCGTTTGTTGGCGAAGTCTACGAAGCGGAAATCCGCGTCGGCGACGAGCTGCTGCTGGCACGCATCGATCCCGACGTCACCGTGAAGGAAGGCGACGCGGTCAGCTTCAGTCTGGAGCCGGCGCACTGCCTGCTGGTATCGGCGTGACGCGACTGACATGAACGCGTCGCGCTCGAGGCTGACCTGGTCGCTGATCATCATTGTCGGGCTGCTGACGCTGTGCCCGGTGGTGATGCTGTTCCTCGGCAGTTTTTCGGAAGGGCTGACGGGCCTCGGCAAGTTCACCCTCGAAAAATACGTCGCCGCATACACGGATCCCGCGCTCGCCGGCGTCACGCTCAACACCATCATTTTCGTGCTCGGCTCGTCGCTGCTGGCGACGGTGCTGGCGCTGGTCCTCGCCTATCTGAACACCCGTACCGATATCCCGTTCAAGTCGCTGTTCGGCGTGCTGTCGATCGTGCCGATGATGATCCCGCATCTGCTGTTCGCGGTGAGCTGGGCGCTGCTGCTGAACCCGTCGAACGGCATCATCAACGTCGTGCTGCGGGATGTATTTTCGCTGTCGCGCTCGCCGTTCAATATTTATTCTCTGAGCGGCATGGTGATGGTCGAGGGGCTGCTGAACATGCCGATCGCGTACCTGATCATCGCGCCGGCGATGATGTCATTTGACGTCGCGCTCGAGGAATCGTCGCGCGTGTTCGGCGCGGGAACCTGGCGCACGCTGCTGCGGGTGACGCTGCCGGTGCTGCGGCCGGCGATACTGGCGGCGTTCATTCTGGGTGTGGTGCGCAGCCTGGCGTCGTACGCGGTACCCGAAGTGCTCGGCATGCCGGGGCGAATCAAGGTGCTGGCGACCTACCTGTACGAAATGATCTCAATCGGATTCTCGCCGGACTACGGCAAGGCGGCGGCGCTCGGCATGAGCATGCTGGCGGCGTCGATCGGACTGATCGTGCTGTATCGCGCGCTGACTGCCGAAAGCGGCAAATTCGTCACGATCTCGGGCCGCGGCTACCGGCCGACGGTGATCGAACTCAAGCGCGCGCGACTGCCGCTGTTCGTCGCCATCGGTGTGCTGTCGTTCATCATGATCGTGCTGCCGGTCGCGGCATTGCTCTACACGTCGCTGGTGCCGTATGCGATGGAGCCGAGCATGCACGCTGTTTCGATGATGAGCCTGAAGCACTGGACGGAAGTGCTCAATGATCCGGCATCGATGTTGTCGCTCAAGCACAGTGTGTTCCTTGCCGTGGTCGGTGCGACGCTGGGCGTGCTGCTGTCGGTGTTCATCGCCTACGTGATCGTCAAGGTGCGCACACGCGCATCCGGCCTGCTGGAATCGCTGAGCTACCTGTCGTTTTCATTTCCGGGCATCGTGATCGGCATCGGCTTCATGTGGTTCTTCGTGCAGACGCCGCTTTACGCCACGCTCACCGCACTGCTGCTCGGCTACATCGCGACCTATTTGCCGTACGGCGTGCGCCCGCTGGCGAGCGCATTCGTGCAGGTGCACGCGCATCTTGAAGAATCATCGCTGGTGTGCGGCGCCAGCGCGCTGACCACGATGCGCCGCATCGTCGTGCCGCTGCTGATCCCGGGCATCGTGTCGGCATGGATCCTGATGGCGACGATGTTCGTGCGCGAACTGACGGTATCGGTGGTGCTGTCGCGGCCCGGCAGCGAAGTGCTTGCAGTGCAGATTCTGAGCTTCGCCTATGACGGGCTGTGGGGCAAGCTGTCGGCGCTCGGCATCATCATGATCCTGATTTCGACCGGCCTCGTACTGCTCGCCACCTTGGCCGGCAGAAAATTCCGCGCGCACGGTGGCGCGTAAGTGATATTTCAGTTCGGTTTTTTTCTCCTCCTTTTTTAAGGAGGAGAGGGAGCGCAGCGGAAGAGGTGGTGGTTTTTTCGCGAATGAAACGGGCGTCAATTTGCCAAACGCCGCCCACCGCCCCCGCCCGCCGTCGCGGGCTCCCCGCCTCGATAAGGCGGGG
>JBDZVW010000454.1:0-2338 GCA_040255885.1 Betaproteobacteria bacterium | reverse complement strand
CCTTCCATCATCGTCTCCGCATCAGCCGATCACCGTGCGCACGACGTCGAGCAGCCGTTTCGGCTCGAACGGCTTCACGATCCAGCCGGTCGCGCCGGCGGCCCTGCCTTCGGCCTTGATCTCGGCGCTCGACTCCGTCGTCAGCATCAGGATCGGCACGTTCGCGCAGTGCGGCATGCCGCGCAGCGAACGCACCATCGTGAGCCCGTCCATGCGCGGCATGTTGTGATCGACCAGCACCAGGTCGGGCACCTGCGAACGCACCTTGTCGAGTCCGTCGCGCCCGTCTTCGGCCTCGACCACAGCGTAGCCCGCCTGCTTCAGCGTGAACGCGATCATCTGCCGCATCGACACCGAGTCGTCCACTGCGAGAATCGTCCTGCTCATATCCGAAAACTCCGTCGTATTCCTTTTCCGAAACATGGCCTTTGCATGGAGCCAGGTCGTGGCCTGTTTCTTGCTTTAGGCAATTGTCCCGAGCGCTTGTGGCGATTCCGATTCATCTCCGCCGCTCCTTCAGGCGGCAGCGCACCGGCCCGGGATCGAACAGCACAACGTAACGTTATGAACGCCTTATCGGCATACAGGCTGGAAAATGAAGAGCGTCCGCAACGCGCGATGCACAGGTGGACGCTGATGGAGCGGGAACCGGTTTGATTGCAGCAGCTTCCGACACAGCGTCGACACTTGCACTACTCGTGGTCGAGGATTCCGAAGCTGATTTCGAGCTTCTGATTGCCAGCCTGGAACGTTCCGGCAGCGTCACCGCCACCCGCGTCGAGACCCCCGCACAATTGCGGGACGCGCTCGTATCGGCACACTGGGACGCAGTGATCGCCGACCACAGGCTGCCGCACTTCGACTCGCTGGAAGCATTGCGCATTGTGCGCACGATGCAGCCGGACCTGCCGTTCCTGATCGTGTCCGGCATGATCGGTGAAGAAGCGGCGATCGCCGCGATGCATGCGGGTGCTGACGACTGCATCATGAAGGATCACCTGTCGCGCACGGTCCCGGCATTGCAGCGGGCACTGGTGGTCGGCGCGGCCCGCCGGCGGCAGCGCGAAACCGAGGAGGCGCTGCGCGAGAGCGAGGCGCGGTTCCGCTCGCTCGCGTCCAATCTGCCGGGCCTGGTGCTGCAGATACACGTCGAAGACGGCGGCACGCTGGCGTTCCATTACGCGAGCAGCGGCTCGCAGCGCCTGTTCGGCATCGCCGCGGACAACCTGTTGCGCGAACCCGGCCGGTTTTTCGATCTGCTGCAACCGGCCGATGCCGCCGACTTGCGCATCGCGCTGCGCCAGTCGCTGCACCCTCCCAAATATATTCGGCACGAATGCCGGCTGATGCCGGGCCGCACGGTGGCGACGACCTGGATCGAATTTTCGGCGCGACCGCGCCGGCTGCCGTCGGGACGCCTGCTGTGGGACGCGATCGTCAGCGACATCTCGCCGCAGAAACGCGCCGATCAGGAGGCGCGCGCGCTGCAGCGCGAGCTGCGCGAGCTGTCGTCGTACCTGGTGCGGGTACGGGAACAGGAACGCGAAGCGATCGCGCGCGAAATCCACGACGAGGTCGGCAGCATACTGACCGCGATCAAGCTCGACGTCGCATGGCTCAAGGGACAGCTGCGCGACGACCCGGCGCCACTCGACAAGCTGCATCAGCTCGACCGGCTGGTCGATCGTGCCGGTGAATCGAGCACCCGGCTGGTGCACGATCTGCGTCCCGGCATCCTCGACGCCGGCATCGTTGCGGCGCTGGAATGGGTGGCGCGCGAATTCGAGCGGCGCACCGGCACTGCATGCCGCTTCAATACGCCGCACGAGCGCCTCGCGCTCGATCCCGATCAGAGCATCACGGTATTCCGCATCGGCCAGGAAGCGCTGAACAACATCGCCAAGCACGCCGCCGCGACACAGGTCAGCATCTGGCTCGCCGCCGACGACCTGCAGCTGCTGCTGGAAATTCGCGACAACGGCAGGGGATTCGTGCCGGAACGGCCGAGCAGTCCCGACAGCTTCGGTCTGCGCGGCATGAAGGAACGCGCGATGTCTCTCGGCGGCACGGTCGAGATAGCGAGCGAACCGGGCGGCGGCACCACGATCGCACTGGCGTTGCCGCTGCCGGCCCGATCGGAAAACAACAACATCGAAGAACAGAAGGACCAGCATGATCAAGGTTGTCATTGCTGACGATCACGCGATCGTTCGCCAGGGATTGAAGCAACTGCTGCTGATGCAGCACAACATGGCAGTCGTCGGCGAGGCCGCGAATCATGTCGAAGTCATGCACACGCTGCGCCACCACGAGGTCGACACGCTGCTGCTCGACATCG
>JBDZVW010000103.1:0-8725 GCA_040255885.1 Betaproteobacteria bacterium | reverse complement strand
TGGTTGGGCATCCCCTGCAAAACGCGTATTATAACATGCGGATGGACGCCAAAATGGGGCGCCGGCGGGCTTCATGCGGCGTGGCGGCGGCACCGTCCAGAGGGAGAATAATTATGAGAATATTGATTGCCATCCTGCTGCTGCTGATGACCGGAATGGCGTTCGGCCAGGTCTATAAATGGGTCGATACCAACGGCGAGACGCACTACTCCGACCGTCCGCCAACGGGCAATTTCAAGAGCGAAAGCAAACTGCGCTCAAGCGGCGTGGTTGAATCGCCTGCCACCGGCAACAGCGCAGGGGCGGCCGCCAAGGCCGGACACGCCGCGGCCAAGCCCAAAACCCCTGCCGAACAGGAAGCCGAATTCCGCAAGCGCCAGATCGAGAAAGAGGAAGCCGACAAGAAAAACCAGAAGAAGGAGGCGGAAGCGGCGCAACGCCATCGTAACTGCGAAGCGGCGCGGTCGTACCTGAAGGGCCTGGAAACCGGCCAGCGCGTCGCGCACGTCGACCCCAACACCGGCGAGCGCTCCTACCTCGACGACAAACAACGTGCCGCCGAAACGGAACGCGCGAAAAATCAGGTGGCGTCGTGGTGCAAGGACGAACAGGAGTAAAAGAGCAGGATTGAGGACGAAAAACAGGATCGAGGATTGAGGATCGAGGATCGAGGATCGAGAATGACATGCGGCGCGCTACGCGCGCCGGATACTTTCCCTCAATCCTGACGGCTCGATCCTCGATCCTGCCGCTTCTGCGCCCGCGCCCGCCGCGCGTCCTTCGGATCGGCGACCAGCGGCCGGTAGATTTCCACCCGATCGCCGCCGTGCAGAACCGTGTCGGCGGTGGCGAGCTTGCCGAAGATGCCGACCCTGGCGGTCGCGAGATCGATTTCCGGGTGCAGCGTCGTAATGCCGGACGCCGACACCGCGCCGGCCAGCGTCGTTCCGGCCGGCACGTAGAGCGCCAGCAGCGTCTGGCGCTCCGGCAGCGCATAGACGATTTCGACGCGCAGCGCACGGTCGCCACGTTCAGCCATATTTCCGTTCCGCGCGCTTGATGAACGATTCAACGAAGGTATTGGCGATATAGTTGAACACCGGCCCCACCAGCTTTTCCAGCAGCCGGCTCGCGAACTCGTAATGCAGCCGGAATTCGATCCGGCAGCCGCGGCCGCTGAGATCGGTGAAGCGCCAGGTGCCGTCCAGTTGCCGGAACGGCCCGTCCACTAGCCGGATTTCCATCAGCGACGGCGCCTGCTTCGCGTTTTCGGTAGTGAAGCTCTGGCGGATGCCGTGATAGGCGATCCTGATCGTGGCGCGGGTATGCTGCTCATCGCGCGAGATGACATGGGTTCCGCCGCACCATGGCAGAAATTCCGGATAGTGTTCGACATCGTCCACCAGATCGAATATCTGCTGCGGCGAATAGCCGACCAGAACCGATTTCTCGACAACCGCCAATAGAGGATCTCCCCGAACAGTCCTGGCGCCGCTGCTACAATAGCCGGCGCAAACCATTATTCTAAAAGCTGATGAGCATCGCACAAAATAAAAAGGCGTTCCACGACTATTTCATCGAGGAACGCTATGAAGCCGGAATAGCGCTCGAAGGCTGGGAAGTCAAGGCCGTTCGGGCCGGGCGCGTGCAACTGAAGGAATCGTACGTCATCGTGCGCAATGCCGAAATTCATCTGATCGGCTGCCACATCAGCCCGCTGGCGACGGCGTCGACCCATGTCAATCCCGACCCCACGCGCACGCGCAAGCTGCTGCTGCGGGCCGATGAAATCCGCAAGCTGATCGGTGCCGTCGATCGTGCCGGCTATACGCTGGTGCCGCTCGACATGCATTACACGCGCGGCCGCATCAAGCTCGAAATCGGGCTCGCAAAAGGGAAAAAGCAGCACGACAAGCGCGAGACCGAAAAAAGGCGCGAATGGCAGCGCGAGAAACAGCGGCTGCTCAAGATGCAGAAATAAGAATATCCGGCATCACCGGCTTTTCCCTCACCCGTCGCGCCTCGCCAGCCCCTCACGGCTGCCCACATGGAATGGTCAGCATAATCATTTCAGCAGATACTGGTTCAGCTCTGCTGAACCATGCCGGCCCGAAACATAGTCCCACGACATCATCCAGACAGGCTTGCCGTATCGTGAATCCACTTTTCAAAAAACGCTTCGCGGCAAGATGCACTCCGAACATAAAAAAACAGGCTGGCAACATAAAAAAATCATATTGCCACGCGACGTTCACCGGCCTTTTTTCTAGCCTATACTTCGAGCAAGACCATTATTAAATAGTGGATAGCGACTCTAATAGCGAATAAATACCGTACGCTTGTTTTGAGTCACGATGCCACTTTCAACCACACGACCATGCAAACGCGATCAAAATACTGGCGCCGATCTACACACAAATGCCAGGCTTATCGCGCAATGACCCAACAAACCAATATCACTGGATACTGATTCGCCCATGACAAATCATCATTTGCAACTGCAGGACCTGGTCAATCGTCTCGGCAACCGCATGCGAACCGAAGTGCGGCAGGGGCACGGCACGGAGCGTTTGCAGCCCGTGCACATGCAAGCGCTTAATTATCTGCAGCAATGCAATCGCTACAGCAACACGCCGCTGGCACTGACCGAGTATCTCGGCCTGACGAAAGGCACGGTATCGCAAAGCCTTCTTCTGCTCCACCGCAAGGGCCTGATCGAGCGTTCGTCCGACCCCGTCGACAACCGCGTCGTGCGGCTGCGTCTGAGCGCGAAGGGAGAAAAGCTGCTGAAGCAGCAGAACGCCGCATCGGAATGGAAGGCAACCACGAAAATCAACGACAAGAAACTGGAAAGCACGGCCAATGTGCTGGGCGAACTGCTGCAGGCGCTCCAGGTCAGCCATGGCGCGCGGACCTTCGGCTCCTGCACGACCTGTCGCTACTTCAAGGGAAAAAACGGCAGTCCCAGCCGTTGCGGATTGACCGGTGAAAGACTTTACCGCAGCGACATCGGCAAAATCTGCCGCGAACATGCGGTCTCGTAACACGCGCCGATCGAAACACGCAACAACCGGATGATTGCACGCGGCGCATGAAGTATTGCGCGCCGCGCAATCGTCACACGCCCGATCCCTGCTTCTCCAGTATTTCGATAACCGCCCGCGTCATACGATCACAGCCGGCGGCCCCGCCAAGATCGACCGTGACGTCCTTGCCGGCTTTCAGTACTTCTGACAGCGCATGATCGATGCGGTCGGCGGCGGCAGTCTCCCCGATATGGCGCAGCAGCATCACTGCCGAAAGAATCATCGCGGTGGGGTTTGCGGCATCGGTGCCGGCCAGCTCCGGCGCGGTGCCATGTACCGCCTCGAACATCGCACAGTCGTCGCCGAAATTCGCACCCGGCGCAACGCCTAATCCCCCGACCAGTCCGGCCGCGAGGTCGGACACGATGTCGCCATACAGGTTCGGCAGCAGCAGCCCGTCGAACTGCTCCGGATGGATAACCAACTCCATGCACAGCGCGTCCACGACGCGCTGGTTGACCTGGATGTCGGTGTAGTCGCGCCCCGCGTCCTGCGCCGCTTTCAGGAACAGGCCATCGGTCATTTTCATCACGTTGGCCTTGTGCACGATCGTCAGCTTGCCGCGCTTCAGCCGCCTCAGGTAGTCGAGCGCGAAGCGCGCGACGCGATCGGTCGCACGCCAGGTGATGATCTTGATCGCCTCGGCGGTGCCTTCGTCGATCATGCGTTCCATCCCGGCGTAGAGATCCTCGCTGTTCTCGCGGAATATCAGCAGATCGACCGCCTCGAAACGCGACGCGATACCGGGATAATTCTTCATCGGCCGCACGTTCACGTACAGCCCGAGCTCCTTGCGCAATGCGACGGTCACGCTCGGATAGGAGCGGCTTTCCGGCTCCGTGTCGCCGGCCGCGGCGCGCTCCACCGGCACGCGGTATTCGCCGCCGAACGGCGTCTGCGTCGGCCCCTTGAGCACCAGCCGGGTGCGTTCGATCGATTCGAACACCGCGGCCGGCAGTGGCGTGCCGGATGCGCGTTCCGCCTCCAGGCCGGCCGTCACTTCATCGAATTCGACTGCCGCGCCCGACGCCGCGACGACCGCACGTGCCGCGCGCGTGACTTCGGGGCCGATGCCGTCGCCGGCGATCAAGGTGACCTGATGCATCCGTGCCGCCTCCTCCATTATTATCGTCGGCGGCCAGTTTACCGGAGAATTTCGCGCAATGCGCGCGCCTACATCTGCTGCCGGTACTCGGCGGGATCGATGCGCGCCTCGATCAGCGTGAAGCGGCTGGAGCGCAGCGCCGCCTGCGCCGCTTTTTTCAGCCCGGCGACGCTGTCGACTGCAACGCCGCTGCCGCCATAGGCTTTCGCCAGCTGGCAATAATCCGGGCTGCCGGTGACCACGCCGGTTTCCGGATATTTCATGCGTTCCTGCTTGAGCTTGATCAGGCTCAGCGTGTCATCGCGAAACACCACCAGCGTCAGTGCCAGCCGGTGCTCAGCCAGCAGCGCCATTTCGCCGATCACCATGTCCAGCCCGGCCTCGCCCATCATCGCCAGCACCGGCCGCTTCGGAAACAGCAGCTTGGCTGCAATCGCAGCCGGCAACGCATAACCCATCGTGCCCAGTCCGTTCGACTGCAGCAGGCGCCGCGGCTCGTACGATTGCCATACATGATTGATCAGAATGCGGTGTGATCCGGTATCGATGGTGGCGATCGTATTGCGCGGAAACACCTCACGCAGCGCCTGCGTCACCTGGTAGGGACCGATGCCGCGCTTCGGCTGGCAGGTGATCGCCTGCCGTACTGCAATACGGTACTCATCGGCAGCGTGCGCGCTCCAGCGCTTCGGCTCGCGCGCCGGTGCCTGCGCTGTCAGCATTTCCAGCACACCGCGGATACTGCCGGCGTATTCGACCGCGGTGCGAAATACGTGATGGGTATTGGGCACCAGATCGAGACTGACCGTACGCTTTTTCTCGTCCCACGGCGCGATCCAGTCGCTTCTCAATTCGACCGGATCGAGCCCGATCGCGATGATGAAGTCGGCATCCCGCACGTGCTGCATGTGGATGCGGTCGACCACCGGGCTGAGGCCGGTGGCGCCGATGCACAGCGGATGATCCTCCGCGATCACGCCCTTCGCCTTGTAGGTCGTGATGAGCGGCACGCGCCAGCGCTCGACGAAGCTCTTCAGCGCGCGTTCGGCATGATCGAGCTGCGCGCCGACGCCGACCAGCGCCAGCGGCTGCTTCGCGGCACGCAGCCAGCGGTCGACCTGCGCCAGTGATCCGGCGGCGGGCTGCATCTCCACCGCCGACGGTGCAAAACGCCGGCCTTCGGCCTGCTCCGCCGTGGCGACGTTAGTCGGCAGATTCAGGTGCACCGGACCCGGCATCGGCGCCATCGCGATCGCGATCGCCTTGCGCACCTGCTCGAATGCGTGCGCGCCCGCCACCATCGTCGACCATTTGGTTATCGGCTGCAGCACTGCACACTGATCGATGATCTGATGCGTGTAGACCGGCTTCAGCGCGGTGTTGATCTCGCCAGTGATCGCAATCATCGCCGAGCGGTCGAGAAACGCCTGCGCCACCGGTGTCACGACATTGCCCATGCCGGGCCCCAGCGTCGCGACCAGCACGCCCGGCGCACCGGTCAACTGGAACGTCGCGTCCGCCATCATGCCGGCGCCCATCTCGTGCTTCGTCAGCACGAAGCGGATGCCGGTCTTGCGGAACGCTTCGAGCAGTTCCAGCACCTCGCCGCCCGGAATGCCAAAGGCATGGGTGGCGCCCGCTTCCTTCAGCGCCCGAGCAATGATATGTGCGGTTTTCGGCATATTTCAGACTCCTTCCACCAAGCGCTCGAAAATGGCTGCGCACCGCGCACGGCGCCAATGATCTATATCATTTATATGATAACTAGGCATGGTATCATAATGCCGAAAAAGTTTGCGCAGCCGCAGGACGGGCGGGCCGTCGCGGCACAAAAATACGCACGTTACCAGGAGCCATGCGATGTCCCACAATTTGTTCGATTCTCTGCAAACATTCAACTACGGCGCCGGCAAGAGCGGGAAATATTATTCGCTGCCGGCGCTCGAAAAAGCCGGGCTCGGCAAGATTTCGAGATTGCCGGTGTCGATTCGCGTGGTGCTGGAGTCGGTGCTGCGCAATTGCGACGGCAAGCGCATCACCGAGCAGCACGTGCGCGAGCTCGCCGGCTGGCAGGCGACCGGGCCGCGCACCAACGAAATTCCGTTCGTCGTGGCGCGCGTGCTGCTGCAGGACCTGACCGGCGTGCCGCTGCTGGTTGACCTCGCCGCGATGCGCGGCGCCGCCGCGCAGATGGGCAAGGACGCGAAGACCATCGAACCGCTGGTGCCGGTCGATCTGGTTGTCGACCACTCGGTGCAAATCGATTACTCGCGCGTACCGGACGCGGTCCAGCGCAACATGCAGACCGAGCTCAACCGCAACCATGAACGCTTCGAATTCCTGAAATGGGGCATGGGCGCATTCGATTCCTTCCGCGTGATACCGCCCGGCATCGGCATCTGCCACCAGGTCAATCTCGAATATCTGGCGCGCGGTGTATTCGAGAAGGACGGCGTGTTCTATCCCGACACGCTGGTCGGCGCCGATTCGCACACCACGATGATCAATTCACTGGGCGTGGTCGGCTGGGGCGTTGGCGGCATCGAGGCCGAGGCCGGCATGCTGGGTCAGCCGATCTACATCATGACACCCGACGTGGTGGGCGTGCATCTGCACGGCAAGCTGCGCGAAGGCGTCACCGCCACCGACCTGGTGCTGACGGTGACCGAAATGCTGCGCGCGGCGAAGGTCGTCGGCAAATTCGTTGAATTCTTCGGCGAAGGCGCCGCGTCGCTGTCGGTGCCGGACCGCGCCACCATCGCCAACATGTCGCCCGAGTACGGCGCGACGATGGGCTTCTTCCCGGTTGACGACACGACGCTCGATTATCTGCGCTACACCGGCCGCAGCGACGCAACGGTGGCAGCGGTGCGCGAATACTTCAAGGCGCAGGGCATGTTCGGCTTCCCGAAAAAAGGCGAATGCGACTACACCCGCGTGCTGGAGCTCGACCTGTCGAGCATTCATCCCAGCGTCGCCGGGCCAAGCCGGCCGCAGGACCGTATCGAGCTGCCGAACCTCAAGGCGCGCTTCGCCGAGCTGTTCGGCAAACCCCTCACCGAGCGCGGCTACAACAAGCCGGCCGCCGAACTGGACAAGCGCTACCCGACGAAAAAGCCGGGTGTCGACATCGGCCATGGCGACATCCTGATCGCGGCAATCACGTCGTGCACCAACACCTCCAATCCGGGCGTGCTGCTGGCCGCCGGCCTGGTCGCGCGCAAGGCGGTTGAAAAAGGCCTCAAGGTCAACCCGCGCGTGAAGACGTCGCTGGCGCCAGGCTCGCGCGTGGTCGCAAAGTATCTGGAAAGCGCCGGGCTGCAGGATTCACTGGACAAGCTCGGCTTCGACCTGGTCGGTTACGGCTGCACCACCTGCATCGGCAACTCCGGCCCGCTCGACCCGGACTACGAAGAAGCGGTCGTCAAGAACGACGTCGTCGCGGCATCGGTGTTGTCCGGCAACCGCAATTTCGAAGCGCGCATCCATCAGAACATCAAGGCCAATTTCCTGATGAGCCCGCCGCTGGTGGTCGCATTCGCGCTCGCCGGCACGGTCAGAATCAATCTCGACAGCGATCCGCTCGGCACCGGTAGCGACGGCAAGCCGGTTTATCTGAAGGACATCTGGCCGACGCAGGCCGAAGTCGCGGCCGTAATGAAATACGCAACCGACCCGGCAACCTACCAGCGCAATTATGCCGACTTCAGCAAGGACAACCCGCTGTGGAACGACATCGTCGCCGCCACCGGTGCCGTTTACCGCTGGAATGAAAAGTCCACCTACATCCAGGAGCCGCCGTTCTTCGAAGGTTTCGGCATGCAGACGGGCAAGGTTGCGGACGTGAAGGGCGCGCGTGCGCTGGCCATCTTCGGCGATTCGATCACCACCGACCACATCAGCCCGGCCGGCGGCATCAAGACCACGTCGCCTGCCGGCGAGTTCCTGCAGGAGCACGGCGTGAAGGTCGCCGACTTCAACACCTACGGCGCACGTCGCGGCAATCACCTGGTGATGATGCGCGGCACCTTCGCCAACGTGCGCATCAAGAACCTGATGGTGCCGGGCGTCGAAGGCGGCGTGACGAAGCATCAGCCGGACGGCGAGCAGATGCCGATCTACGACGCGGCGATGAAATACATCGCCGCCGGCGTGCCGACGATCGTGTTCGGCGGTGAGGAATACGGTTCCGGCTCCTCGCGTGACTGGGCGGCGAAAGGCACCACGCTGCTGGGTGCGAAGGCGGTGATCGTGAAGAGCTTCGAGCGCATCCACCGCAGCAATCTGGTCGGCATGGGCGTGCTGCCCTGTCAGTTCAAGAGCGGCGTCAGTGCCGAGACCCTGAAGCTCGACGGCACCGAGACCTTCGACCTGACCGGCATCGAAAACGGCATTCAGCCGCAGCAGGAAATAACGCTGGTGATCCACCGCAAGGACGGCAGCGAAGAGCGCGTGCCGCTGCTGTTGCGCATCGACACGCCGATCGAAGTCGATTACTACGTGCATGGCGGCATCCTGCCGTTCGTGCTGCGCG
>JBDZVW010000102.1:0-8726 GCA_040255885.1 Betaproteobacteria bacterium | reverse complement strand
GATCCGCCAAGCAGCGCCCCAATCTGCACGCCGGCCATCGTCACCACCGGCAGCACCGCATTGCGCAGGATGTGTCGAAAAGTGATCCCGCGCTCGGTGAGCCCCTTCGCGCGCGCCGTCGTCACGTAATCCATGCCCGACTGCTCGAGCATCGTGGCGCGCATCAGGCGCGTATAGAGCGCCATGTAGAAAAGCGAAAGCGTGATCGCCGGCAGTATCAGATGGTGCGCAATATCGACCACGCGGTCCCACCCCTGGTAAAACGCCGCGATCGTTTCCATGCCGCTGGTCGGGAACCAGCCCAGCCTCAGCGAAAACAGCGCGATCAGCATCAGCCCCACCCAGAACAGCGGTGTCGCGTACGACAGCAGCGACAGGATGGAGATCAGGTTGTCGCGCCAGCTGTTCACGCGCGTGGCAGCGAGCAGCCCCAGCAGTACGCCGATACCGATCGACAGCACGATGGTCGTTCCCATCAACAGCAGCGTCGGGCCGAGCCGCTGCAATATCAGATCGCGCACCGGCATGCTGTTGCGGAACGAATAGCCTAGATCGAGACTGAGAACATTCTTCACGTAATCCACAAGCTGGATGTATTTTGGCTTGTCCAGGCCGAAGCGATGACGCAGTTGCGCCATGTATTCCGGCGTCGCGCCGCCTGACTCTCCGGCCAGCACGTCGGCTGCATCGCCGGGCGCCAGCTGGATCACGCAGAAGTTTAGTACGGCAATAATCAGAATGGTCGGAATCGCCTGCAGCAGGCGCCGGAGGACGAAGCGAATCCAATGCTGGCGCATCGCGGCACTCACGCAGGACGGCCGGGCGCCGCAACGCTAGCCGTCACCGCGCCGTTCCGAAGGGTTGATGAAAAACACCAGCGAAACGGCGCCCATCGCTTCCGCATGCCGGATCAGGCGCTCATCCAGCCATGATCGAACGACGTGTTTACTCCCAGCGGACTGATGATCAGATCGTGGAATTTCTTGTTGTAGACCGTCGTGAATTTCAATTCCATCACCCACACGATCGGCGATGCTTCCACGACCTGCTTCTGGAATTCGTGATACAGCGCATTGCGCTTTTTATGATCGGGTTCGATCGCGGCCGCCTCCAGTAATTGATCGACCTTAGGCGACGTCCAGCGCGTACCGTTCACCCATGGCGTGCCCGGTCGGATTGCTTTCGACCAGTACTGCCGCTGCACGCCGATCACCGGATCGGCGAGCGTCTTGAGCCAGTCCGACGTCATGTCGTAATCATAGTTCGTATAAATGCGCCGGATCCACGTCGGCACGTCTTCGTAGCGCAGGCTGGCCTTGATTCCGAGTTGCGCGAGTACCTGCTTCACGTACTCGCCGAACCGCCGCCACTCCTCTCCGTAAGGCGTGATGTCATGCACCATCTCGAAACGGATGCCGTTGCTCTTCTTTGGATAACCGGCTTCATCGAGCAGCTTGTTGGCGATCTTCATCCGGTCCGCAACATCGAACTTCAGCACGTCATCGGTATACATCCCCGACACCTTGAAATTGGAGCTGATGGGGCCTGTCGCGGGCTTGCCGTATCCGAACCAGATGTTGTCGATGACGAATTTGCGATCGATCGCGTAGGCGATCGCCTGCCGCACCTTCTGGTTGTCGAACGGCTTGCGCTTGGTGTTGAATTCGAGCTCGACGATCGGCGAATCCATCTCGTAACCGCGGGTCGTGACCGTCAGCTTCGATGATTTGTCGTTGCTGATCCTTTTCGCGTCCACGTTCGGGATCGCGTTGTACGCGCCGAATCCGAGTTCGGCGCGCTCCATGGCCGCGGTGCGCGTCTGCGCTTCGCCGATGAAACGCGCCACGACCCGATCGAAGTACGGATGCCCCTTGCGCCAGTAATCCGGATTGCGATCGAACCGCATGTACTGTCCGCGCTGCCATTCGACGAACTTGTACGGACCGGTGCCGATCGGCTTGTTCGCATGCGGATTGCTTCGCACGTCGCTGCCCGCGAACAGGTGTTTCGGCAGCATCGGCGACTCATAACCGGATAGGGCCTTGAGCATGTACGGCGCCGGGTGCTGCAAATGGAAGACCGCCGTGTGCGCGTCCGGCGTGTCGATGGCCGTTACTTCCTGGAAATTGGTCGGCCCGCGCGGATGCACCTTCTTCAGCACCTCCATGACCGTAAACTGCACGTCGGCACTGGTGAACGGTTTGCCGTCATGGAACTTGACGTTCGGCTCCAGCTCGAACGTAACGGTCTTGGCGTCGGAGCTCACCTTCCAGGATTTGGCGAGGCCGGGCAGCGGATCGAGATTGAAATCGTATTCGAGCAGGCCGTCGTAGACCTTTGGCGCGACCTGCCCTATCGGTCCTGAAGTGTTGTCATAAGACGCCAGCGTCGGCGGCTCCGGTTGCACCACCATCACCAGCGTGCCACCCTTTCGAGGCTGCCCTGCGGCAGACTTTTCGGCTGCGCGCGCAACGTCGAATGGCATTGCCCCTATGCCCGCGGCCAGTCCGATCGCCCCGGTGGCCTGAATGAACTGACGGCGGCTGATTATGAAACTGGTGTTTTTCTCTTCCGGAACAGCGTCGAGAGCCTTTCCCTTCCGCGCATCATGATCTGCCATTTGACTCCTCCAAAGTTGTCGTTTCGCAGATTGACCGCCGCGTTCTGACACTGACTTTGCACGCGGCAGGACGTACGCCGGCGCACCTGCGCCGCACTACGATCAACACATGGTTACTGGCGGGGCGTTCCTCGATTCTTCGCGGCAATCGGTAAATAAATACACGAATGACCGGGCGCTCTTCTTTACTATCCAGGAACCGGAAACAGCACGAAGCGGAATCGCTTTTGAATGTTGTTCGACTCTACGAGAAGAAAGGTAAAAACTCAAGATTCAGACATCGCCGGCCCTCAAGTTTCGCGTAACCCATCAAGGGAACTTATGGCCTTGAAAAGACATTCTATGACGTCTTATCGCCAGCCTTCACACTTTCCCCTTCCACGGCACCAGCAGATGCTCGATATAACGCATCAGCAGATCGAAGCCGAACGCGAACAGGCCGATCACGATGATGCCCATGATCACGGTGTCGCTCTGCAGGTATTGCGCGGCGTTGAGCACCATGAAACCGAGACCGCGCGTCGCAGCGACCATTTCGGCCGCGACCAGCGTGGTCCAGCCGAAGCCGATGCCGATGCGCATGCCGGTCAGGATTTCGGGCAGCGCGGCCTTCAGGATCACGTGCCAGATGATCTGAAAGCGGGTCGCCCCCATTGCGTACGCGGCATGGATCTGTTCGATCGACACCGAGCGCACGCCGGCACGCGCCGATATCGCCATCGGCGCGAAGATCGCCAGGAAGATCAGCAGGATCTTCGACAGCTCGCCGATGCCGAACCAGATGATGACGAGCGGCAGATAGGCCAACGGCGGCAGCGGACGGTAGAACTCGATCGGCGGATCGAAGATGCCGCGAATCACGCGATTGGTCCCCATCAGGATGCCGATCGGAATTGCCGTCACGCACGACAGAAAGAACGCGCCGAACACGCGCGACAGGCTGGTCAGCGTGTGCTGCAGCAGCGTCGAATTGGCGACGCCCTCGGTGGCGGCGATGACGAACTTGCCCCACACCGCCTGCGGCGACGGTAGGAACAGCGGTTTGATCCAGCCCATGTCGGTGACGATGAACCAGGCGGCGATCAGCACGATCGTCGTCACGATGCTGATCGTCGTGCTCTTGCCCTGGCCGGGCGCGCCGTAAACCTGCCCCGGCGCCGCCGCCTTGCTGGTGAAAATCCGCGCGAACAGATTCGGCGGCGCGCTGGCGGACGGCACCTGAACCACGCCCGCTTTCGGTGACGGCAATTTCGGTTTAAACATGGACCGCCTCCGGCACGGTCTCCACCGCTTTCTCGTCACCGTAAATGATGCCGAGCACCTTCTCGCGCATCGCGATGAAATCCGGACTCGATTTAATGGCGCGGGCGTCGCGGCATTCGAGATAGCGGCGGTTGAAGTCGAGCGTGTAGGTATCGGTGATGCGCCCCGGCCGCGGCGACATGACGACGATGCGCGTGCCCAGAAACAGCGCTTCTTCCACGCTGTGCGTGATGAAGAAAAACATTTTCCCGGTTTTCTGCCACACGTCGAGCAGCAGTTCCTGGATGGTCTCGCGCGTCAGCGCATCGAGCGCCGCCATCGGCTCGTCCATCAGCAGCGTGGCCGGATTGCAGGTAAGCGCGCGCGCGATGCCGACGCGCTGCTGCATGCCGCCCGACAACTGGTAGATCATGTGGTGGTGGAAGTCCTGCAGTCCGACCAGCGCCAGATTGCGGGCAGCGAGTTCGCGCCGCTCGCGCTTCGGCACGCCCTGCAGCTTCAACCCGAACGCGGTGTTTTCCATGACGTTGAGCCACGGCAGCAATGCATGCTTTTGAAACACCACGCCGCGATCGGAGCCGGGGCCGGTAATCTGCCGGCTGCCGAGCCGCAATTCGCCGCGCGACGGCGACAGGAATCCCGCCATCAGATTCAGCAGTGTGGTCTTGCCGCAGCCGGACGCGCCCAGCGCGACGACGAAATCGCCGTTGTTGACGGTCAGCGAAATGTTGTCCAGCGCATGGACCTGCTCATCCGCGCGGCGTCCCGGAAAAGTGACGCTGACGCCGTCGACATATAACGCTTCGGTCTGCGCAGCCATGTGCACTCCTTCGCTCGCGCAGGCGATGCCGCGCATCGCCTGCCGACACAACGGCCATCGGACGGATTTACTGTTTCGCGGCGGCCTCCGCGTACTTCGCAGTCACGTAGGGACTGTAGTCCGGCAATATGTGATCGATCTGGCGTTGCGACTTCAGGAACTTGGCGCTTGCCGCGAACGCACGCACCGCCGCGCCGTCCTTGCCGCCGCCCAGCCACGTTGGCGAAATCTGTTCCTGCACCGTCGGATACTTCAGCAGCGTCAGCGCATACGCGTCGTCCTCCGGTTTGCCGCCGACCAGCTTCACCATCGCCTTCACCTCCGGCGAATCCGCCGTCCATTTCGCCTTGTTCGCGTTGTAGTCAGCATAGGCTTTTGCCAGCACCCCGGCAAACTTGGCGAGGAAATCGGGATGTTTCGCTGCCCAGTCCTTGTTTGCGATCAGCCCGTCGAATGTCGGCACGCTTTTCTTGCCGACTTCCTCCGAGGTAATGATGGTTTTGCCGGTTTTCAGGATCTCGGTCAATGCCGGCGGCCACACGTATGCGGCGTCGATGTCGCCGCGCGACCAGGCGGCGACGATCTGCGGCGGCTGCATGTTCAGAATCTGCACCTTGGACGGCGGAATGTGCCAGATCTGCTCCAGCGCGATCAGCAGGTGGAAATGCGACGTGGAAACGAACGGCACCGCGACCTTCTTGCCGATCAGATCCTGCGGCGACTTGATGCCCGAACCGTTGCGCGCGACGAGCTGCTCGGAGCGGCCGATGTTGTCGAGAATCCAGAACAGCTCGACGTCGACACCGTGGCTCACGGCCGCCGCGATGCCGGTCGATCCCAGCACCCCGACCGGCACATCGCCCGATGCGAACGCGCTCGTGATATCCCCCGCCGACGTGAACTGGCGCCAGTCGATCTTGTAGCCGGTCGCCTTCTCGAAGCTGTGGTTCGCGATCGCCACCAGGAAAGGACCGACGATCAGCTGATAGCCGACGGTAACCGTTTTCTGTTGCGCGCGTGCGGTACCGACGCCGAACATGAGCGGAAGAAACAGCGCGAATGCCAGACCTTTCCACCAACTGCTGCTGAAGCTTTTCATTGCCGGTCCTCCTTCGTGAGCAAACTTTGCCGGACGGCCAAATCCTCGCTGCCGCGTATGCTTACGTATGCACCGCCCTTCGATATCGTGGTCCCGCGAACATGGCTGAAATATTGCCCGCCGGCACAGGTGTCGGGTTAGAGCCAGTTTGTGAAAATCTATTGGGCCAAGTCGGAAATCGCCCGGCGCGCCGGCCGCTGTTCTTTTTGACCCGTTTCGCCGTAAAGTAGCAGCGGTAAATATAATGGTTTGGTGCAAGAAGGAGGACCGGCATGGCTGCAAGGCTCAGGACCGTCATGTGGAAACGGCTGTTTCAGATGTCCGCCGGCAGCGGCATGAGCCTGCAGGGCCAGATTCGCGAAATGCTGGTATCGACGATACTGGACGGCCAGCTTCCAGTCGACATTCCGCTCCCGTCCAGCCGCGAGCTGGCCGAACAGCTGGGCGTCGCGCGCAACACCGTGGTCCTCGCGTATCAGCAGCTTGCCGACGAAGGCTATCTGCTGTCGCGCGAGCGCAGCGGCCATTTCGTCAATCCTGAAATTTTGTGCGGAAACGTCGCGCGCCGGCCGCGCGACGTGGCCGACACGGCGCTGATGCCGGACTGGAGCCGGCGCTTCCGTTTCCGGCCGTCATCGCAGCGCAACATCACCAAACCGCCGGACTGGCAGAAGTATCCATATCCGTTCATTTACGGACAGTTCGATCCCGCGCATTTCCCGATTCCGGACTGGCGCGAATGCTGCGTGAAGGCGCTTGGCGTGATCGGCATCAGCGGCTGGGCATCCGATCTGATCGCCAACGACGATCCGTCGCTGATCGAGCAGATTCGCACGCGCGTGCTGCCGCGGCGCGGCGTGTGGGCTGCCGCTGACGAAATCATCATCACGGTCGGCGCGCAGCAGGCGCTCTACCTGCTGGCCGACCTGCTGCTGACTGCCGATTCCGTCGTCGGCATCGAGAATCCCGGCTACCCTGACGCGCGCAACATCTTTGCCTGCCGCACGCCGCATCTACGCGGCATCCGGGTCGACGGTGACGGGCTGATGCTGACCGATTCGCTGCGGCAATGCGATTACGTGATGGTGACGCCCAGCCATCAGTGTCCGACCACGACCACGATGCCGCTCGAGCGCCGCGAAGCGCTGCTGCAGCTGGCCGAAGCAACGGATTTCGTCGTCATCGAGGACGATTACGAGAGCGAGAACAGCTTCGCCGCCCATCCCACCGCCGCGCTGAAGAGCCTCGATCGCAGCGACCGCGTGATCTATATCGGCAGCCTGTCCAAGACCTTCGCGCCCGGGCTGCGGCTCGGCTATATCGTCGGCCCGCGCGAACTGGTGCGCGAAGCGCGCGCGCTGCGCCGGTTGATGCTGCGGCATCCGTCCGCCTTCATCCAGCGCTCGTTCGCCAATTTCCTGGCGCTCGGACATCACGACGCGCTGCTGCGGCGCCAGGCGGTCGCGTATCGCGAACGTGCGCATGCGCTGTGCGCCGCGGTGCGCCGCCATCTGCCCGGCACCGAGGTGGTGCCGGCCTCCGGCGGCGCCTCGTGCTGGGTCAGCGGGCCGCAGTGGCTGGATACCCGGGTGCTCGCCGATGCCGCATCGCAGCGCGGCATTCTGATCGAGCCCGGCGACGTGTTTTTCATGTCGGACGATCCGCCGCGCAACCACATGCGGCTCGGCTTCTCGTCGATAGACGCGGAAAAGATCGACGCCGGAATACGCGAGCTCGGTGCCGTGATGCGCGAGTTGGCGGACAACGCCTCCCGCGCTTCAGAAACCGCCGCTCACTGAATTTCGCGACACCTTTCCATCGCCGCCGCATCGGCCGGCTGGCTCCACCGAATCCTGACAACTGGAACTACCGGCGCCCGTCGATTGCGGTTAGTTTTGTCATCACTTGCAAGCGGCGGGAGAAATCAAAACATGGCCGAAGTAGCGAATCCGGTAACGACCGAACTGCTTCATGCGTTTACCGATGCCTGGAACCGCCACGACATCGACGGCCTGATGTCGTTCATGGCGGACGATTGTATATTCGAAACCGTCGCCGGCCCGGATGCCTGCGGCACGCGCCACAACGGGCGTGAAGCAGTGCGCAGGGCATTTGCACAGGCATGGGAAAATTTTCCCGATGCTCATTGGGGCAACGGCCGGCATTTCGTGTGCGGCGATCGCGGCGTTTCGGAATGGACGTTCACCGGCACCGCCGCCGACGGCACGCGGATCATCGCCAACGGTTGCGATCTGTTCACGTTCCGCGACGGCAAGATCGTCGTGAAGAGCGCGTTCCGCAAGACACGGCCACCGATCCCGGCGGCAAAACGCTGAAGCAGGTCAGCCAACCATCCGCGATCGAACCGGCATCATCCCTTTCGACGAGAACAGTGCAATGGACCAGGCCGTTTCCGTGAACGACGCGGCGCGCCCCGCGCAGTACGACCCCTGTTACGATCCGCTGATCACCACCCGGGTCGCGTGCGGCCAGGATTATCCGCCGACCTGGTGGGCGGCGAGCGCCGGTACGCCGCCGCCCGACGACGGGCCGATCACGAAAGACACCGACGTCGACGTCGCGATCATCGGTGCCGGCTTTACCGGGCTGGCGACCGCGATCTTTCTCGCGCGCGAGCATGGCATACGCGCGACCGTGCTCGAAGCGAACCGCCCCGGCTGGGGCTGCAGCGGCCGTAACGGCGGCCAGGGCCAGAACGCATCCGGGCGGCTGTCACGCCGGCAGTGGGTCGAGCGCTGGGGGCTGGACACGGCATTGAAGATGCACGCCGAAATCGGTGCAGGCTTCGAGCTGTTCAAAGATCTGATCAGAGATATCGAATGCGACCAGCAGCCGGGCGGACACCTGTTGATCGCGCATCGCCCGAAAATCATGAAACACCTCGCCGCCGAACAGCGCTACAA
>JBDZVW010000453.1:0-2354 GCA_040255885.1 Betaproteobacteria bacterium | reverse complement strand
GGTGATCGACAACCGCATCGAGGATATCAAGGCCGGCCCCGGCGGCTCTGGCCAGTACGGTAACGCCATCAACGCCTTTCGCGCCGGCAACGTCATCGTGCGCGGCAACCGTATCCGCAACTGCGACTACTCGGCGGTGCGCGGCAACTCGGCGTCGAACATCCAGATCACCGGCAACAGCGTCAGCGACGTGCGCGAGGTGGCGCTGTATTCCGAGTTTGCCTTTGAAGGCGCGGTGATTGCCAACAATACCGTGGACCGCGCGGCGGTCGGCGTCTCGGTGGCGAACTTCAACGAAGGCGGCCGTATCGCCGTCGTGCAAGGCAACATCATCCGCAACCTGCTGCCGAAGCGCCCCATCGCCACCGCTCCGGAAGACGACGCCGGCATCGGCATCTACATCGAAGCCGACAGCGCAGTGTCCGGCAACGTCATCGAAAACGCGCCGGCGTTCGGTATCGTCGCCGGCTGGGGCAAGTATCTGCGCGATGTCGCGATCACCGGCAACGTGATCCGCAAGGCCTTCATCGGCATCGGCGTGTCGGTGGCGGATGGTGCTGGCACAGCGCTGGTGAACGGCAACCTGATCTCGGACGCGCCGCGCGGCGCAGTGGTCGGCCTCGATCACGCCAAGCCGGTGACACCTGACCTCACGCGTGAGGGCGCCGCGCGTTTCAAGCAGATCGCGCTCGGCACCAATACGGTGCGATAAGCACTTGGCATTCCCTGCTACAGCGCGTTGCGCAGCAGCGGATAGCGGCTCTGCATCGTCGCGAGATCGAGGCTCGCGCCTTGCCCGGATAATGACACGGCATCGGCGGCGCCTGGTCCAGCGATTGCCGGCGCGACCGGCAGACTCGCGATCGGCGTGACGGCCATCGCGCAATCGTCGCGCTGGACGATATCGCGTTGCGCCAGCGGCATCGCGCCCTGCCCTAGCCAAGCGAAGTCGATCGGCCGGTTATCCATCGACGCTTCGCGCGAGGCCAACAGACGCCATGTTTCGACGGCGGCTTGAGCTTCGCGGAGATTGTCGAGAAAGTCGGGCTCGCTGTGAAAGCGTTGCCAGCGGCCGCTTTCCTGCAATGCGATGAGATAGTCGAGCCTTTGCTCGGCGAGAGCGCGCCAGCGCTCGACAATTGCGCGGCCACGTTCGAGATCGGTTCGTTGTGCCATGAAAAAGTCCGCAAGGAGGAAAACGGACACGGACGCAACGCGACGAATCACTTGAGTACTTACCCTGATATACTGTGGAAAACTTTCGCGATGTCCAGTGGTCCGGCATGCGAATACCACGCTAATCCGTTTTTCTGCGCAATCCGTGTCAAGCGGTCACTGCGCATGGCAGTCCAGGCGAAATCATTGAAGCGCCGCAGGCGGCAAGAGCGCAACCGTCGGCGCGATGCCGTAAGCGGCTGGCCGTTGCCGACCGTTCGTCGTTCTGGCGACTGCCGCCGCCGTATCGAGTACCACCTTCTCAAGTGGCTGGTTCGGCGTCGTCAGCGTTTCGAGCAGCGCCCGCACGAATGGACTGTCGAGCCCTTCGCCATCGAGCGCGGCTTCGCCCGGCGCGGTCGAATAGAGCACCACGCTGTTGGGGGCAACCGCCGCCACGGTCGCCAGACCGGAATGCAAGCGCGGTGGTGTTGCGCCGCTCTGCGGCGAACCGCCGGCGCGGGACGCTGCTACCGCCCGCGCTTCGACGAACGGATCGTCACGGCAGGCATCAACGACCACCAGCGCGCCGCGCTTCGCCTTGGCCGCGGCGGCCATGATATCCGCCAGAGCCAGCGCGCCGGCTTTGAGGTCGCGATCGCTTTCGGGCGCGGCATCGACCGGGATCAAATAGTTGACGCCGGCCGCTTCAACGCCGTGCCCCGCATAGAACACCAGCATGACGTCCGCCTGCGCCGCCTTTGCCGCGATCGCCGCGGGCACGCCGCGCAAATCCGCCGTATCAAGATTTTCAGCAACCTCGACCGCGTCGAAGCCCATGTCGGCCAGCGCATTGGCCATCACCGCGGCATCGCGGCCCGGGTTCGGCAGGCTGGCCAGCCTGCGATAGTCGCCCTGTCCGATCACCAAAGCGACGCGCTTCACGCCATCGGGCGAGCCCTTGCCTGCCGTCACGCCGACGTCGAAGGCGCTGCGGAACACGCCGCTGTCGCCATGCTTCACCGGCGCGGTCAATCGCCTGAGCCGGAACGACGCAAGCATCCGTTCGTAAAGCTTCGGCGTCGTCTCCGTCGCCGCCAGGATGCGCTTGTAGATTGCGATGGCCGCGGTGCGGTCGCCGCGCGCTTCCGCGACGCGGGCAAGGCCGAGCACCGCGCTCCAGCTACGGTCGGCAAGCC
>JBDZVW010000452.1:0-2354 GCA_040255885.1 Betaproteobacteria bacterium | reverse complement strand
TTCGGGCGGTTTGCATGGCGAGCCTCCACGCCTGAGCATTCTGTTCATATTACATCGTGGCGCCATGCAGGTGCACGGCTGCCGCGAAAATTGTTTTCTTGCAGAACCAGGCTTGACCGTTGGATGCAGGAACCGTAGTATAACGATCGTTATAACATTATTTTCGGGTGGTTCTTCATGTTTACACTCAAGCTTACCCAGATTGGCAATTCGGTCGGCGTCATTCTGCCGAAAGAAGTGCTCGCGCGGCTGCATTTGGAAAAAGGCGATGCGGTTTACATTACGGAAGCGACCGACGGTTACCGCATAACTCCGCATAATCCGGATTTTGAGGCCCAGATGAAACAGGCGCGTGCAATCATGAAAAAACGTCGTGCTGTGCTCAGGGAACTTGCGAAGTGACTGACTGGATCTGGATTGATCCGGCCGTTATTCCCGCTATCCATGATGAACAACTGGCAGAACACGGAGGTATAGCAGGCACTCGTGATCAGGGTTTATTGGAATTGGCATTGGCACGGCCCGTAAACCTGGCCGTTTATGGCACGCCCGATCATGCTGATCTCGCTGCGGCATACGGCTATGGCATCGCGCGCAATCATCCGTTTATTGACGGCAACAAACGGACGGCTTTCGTTTCAACTGAGTTGTTTCTTGCGTTGAATGGATATACGCTGACTGTCGGCGACATGGCGTGCGTAACGACCATGCTTGCCGTCGCCGCCGGCGAACTCGATGAAGCTGCCTTTGCGGAATGGATCCGAACGCATTCGCAAAAGCGGTAAAACCGGCCGCCGAACGGCTCCGAATCAGTCGCGTTCCATGCAACACTTCTTGTATTTCTTGCCGCTGCCGCAAGGGCAGGGGTCGTTGCGTCCGATCTTGGGCATTTCGCGATGGTACGTCTCCGGCATCGAGTACTCATCGTCCAAATCATCGTGTCCGTAATCGTCATCACCCGCGCCGGGCTTGCCGGCATCCGGTCGAAAACAGGCCCAATCGCTCATCGCGTCAATGGCGTCGACGAGGTAGCGCTGGTTTTCCCCAAGTCGCGCCAGCGTGCGTTCACGGCCTTCGCTCAAGGTACGCTCGACGATGTCGAGCGTGATATAAGCCGGATCGACCAGCTCGGCTTTGAAAGCGGCGTGAATTTCCGGCATCAACTCCTCGGGATAAAGCGCGTCCGCCGCCCCGACCCAGAACGTGCACAACTCCCACTCATCCGTCCCCAGATTTCCGCGCACCGCGCGTAAATACTCGATCAGCTCGTCGCGCTCCAGTGCGCCTTCGGCAACCAGCGTCAGCAGGGCACGGATCCCGGCATCGCGCGCGTATACGTCCGCCTCCCGGTTTTCGATCAGCTTCTTGATCGGCGCCGTATCGCCGCCGCATACCGAGGCGAGAATGGCCGGCAGATCTTCTGTCACGACATCGCCCGTCAGGCTGTCTGTCATGCCGCCTGGCAGTGAAAACAGCCGGATCAGCGGGTCGAGCGCACGCCGCTCGCGAAATTGCGCCAGCAGGTACATCGCATAGAGGTGAAGCATGTACGGCGCCGGATCATCGAGCAGTTCACCGGGGGCATCGGCTGCGCCCTCCAGCGCCGCCAGCAGCAGCGGTGTAACGGCTGTGCGTTGCGCAACAGCTTCGCGCATGGCGCTCATCGGGAAAACGCCGCTGTTGTATTCCAGCGTGCGCACGATGGCGTCGGCACTCATCGACCCGGGCTCATCCGTCATGTCGCTTCGTCGCTCATTTGCCGTCTCGAATAACCGGTAGTACGCAGTGCGAGCAAAAAAGGCGGCGGTAAACCGCCGCCTTTCCGATGTGCGGGGAAAATTACACTTTACTGTAAATTTCCGCACCCTTCTTCACGAACTCCACCGCTTTTTCCTGCATGCCCTTCTGCAGTGCCTCGGTTTCCGACACGCCCTGGCTCGCGGCGTAGTCGCGCACGTCCTGCGTGATCTTCATCGAGCAGAAGTGCGGGCCGCACATCGAGCAGAAGTGGGCAGTCTTGGCGCCTTCCTGCGGCAGCGTCTCGTCGTGGAATTCGCGCGCCTTGTCCGGATCGAGACCGAGGTTGAACTGGTCTTCCCAGCGGAATTCGAAGCGCGCTTTCGACAGTGCATTGTCACGGATCTGCGCGCCTGGATGACCCTTCGCCAGGTCGGCGGCGTGGGCGGCGATCTTGTAGGTGATGATGCCGTCCTTCACGTCGGCCTTGTTCGGCAGGCCCAGGTGCTCCTTCGGCGTGACATAGCACAGCATCGCGGTGCCGTACCAGCCGATCATCGCCGCGCCGATGCCGGAGGTGATGTGATCGTAGCCCGGCGCGATGTCGGTGGTCAGCG